>JAIUOE010000003.1:0-300000 GCA_020161395.1 Bacteroidota bacterium | reverse complement strand
ACAGTCAATTGTCCCTTTACCAGCAGAGTCTGGATGATCCAACATTCAAACCCCGCTTTCAGCTCAACAATACAAATTTTTATCTAAACACGAGTTATTCTGATATTGTATTAAATGATGTTGCCTTTTTTGCCGGCTATTCATACAGCAACAATAATGATGACCTTCAGTTAAATACTTTCCCGGCAAACCGGGACGACCAACTGCATCAGTTTAAGGTTAAGGGTACCAAAAATATAGCTGAAAATGCATTTCTTACTGTGGGAGCCGAAACCTGGTTTTTAAAAGCAGACGATTCATTTTCTTCTTTAAAAGCAAATCTCGAGGATAAATATTATGCAGGTTTCGCTGAAACTGATTTTTTCCTCTCTGATTTTGCAGCTTTTAGAATTGGAACCCGGTATGAATATTCAGACTATCTTAAAAAAGCGAATATAGCTCCAAGAGTTTCATTTGCTTTAAGAGTCAGGGAAGATGATCAGATAAATTTTGCCTACGGGCAGTTTTATCAAACACCTGACAGACAATTTCTTTATCAGGGGAAAAACCTTGACTATGAAAGAGCTGATCATTATATCCTGAACTACCAGAATATTGGTGCAAAAACAACATTCAGGATTGAAGGCTATTACAAGGACTATAAATCACTTATGAAAAGAAATATTACCGGTCCTGTTTTTGGAGTCCCGGAATATAAAAACAACGGTTCGGGTTATGCAAAGGGTATTGATGTCTTTTGGCGTGACAGAGGCGCCACTTTCGAAAATATTGACTATTGGATATCTTATTCATGGCTTGATACTGAAAGAGACTACCGTGATTTTCCGACAATTGCGACTCCAACATTCGCTTCGGAACACACTCTGACACTGGTTTACAAACAGGCATTCAGAGCGCTTAACAGTTTTATCGGGTTCACTTACACCTTTTCTTCAGGCAGACCCTATTATAATCCGAATAATCCGGTTTTTAATGGTGACAGAACTCCCGTACAGCACAGCCTTAGCTTTAACGGGAGCTGGTTAACCACCATTTTTGGTAATTTTGCAATTGTGTATGTTTCAATCACAAACCTGCCTGGTTATGAGAATATTTACGGATACAGATTTTCGACCGATGGAGCCCGGAGGCAGGAAGTTATCGCACCCGCACTCAGAACATATTTTGTCGGAGTGTTTATCTCATTTGATTACAAATAAAAATAAAGTTTAGCCATGAAAAAATTACTTTTGATACTTGTTCTTGGAATGATTTCTCTTTTCTCTCAAAATGAAAAGATGGTAAAAGCCATTGAAAAAAATGTTGCCATTCTTGATACAGCAAGAAGTATCGAGACAGCGAAACTTTTAATTAACAATTTTGAGAGGATAGCTGATGTCGAGACAGGGGAGTGGATAGCACAGTATTATGCCTCTGTGGCAAATTCCGCCTATTCGATGAGGGAGAAGGACAATGTTCTCAAGGAAAAAATAATAGACAAAGCCGAGTTCTATATAAACAGAGCTGATTCACTTAATCCAAACAATTCCGAGATCTATCTGATCAAATCGGTAATTGTGTATGCCAGAATCAGTATCAGTCCGATGGAGAGATACATGACAATGCTACCATTGGCAACAAAATATATGGCGACAGCCACTGAACTTGATCCTGAGAACCCCAGAACTTACCTTCAAAGCGGGCTGATTCTCCTGTTTACACCTGAGATGATGGGTGGGGGAAAAGCAAAAGCAAAACCACTGTTACTTACAGCGAAGGAAAAATTTGAAAAGTTTGTCCCGGCATCCTCGATCCATCCAAATTGGGGTAGACCTCATCTGGCGGAACTTTTAGAATATGTGGACAAACCGTAGCAGGTTCACTTTTCATATTTGTGAAGAATTCGCCGGGAGGAGATCTCGGCTTTCACTCCACTGATAACCGTTGTCATCATTTGCATGAAGTCGGTTTTCCCGTTTTGGGCTTCGCTGTTTTTCCAGGTCGCCCATTCCGGTACATTTGGCAGAGGGATGTTAGTTCCCCTGGAAGTGACAAGCCGTCTGTTGTCGAGGGATAGAAATCCGTTTTTATCGGTGCAGTCAACCGGCAGCCAGCCGAGACCGGGCAGTTGAATCTCCGACCATACATGATAGCTTAGAGTATCGGGAGCCAGCATAAAACCGGAGACAAGTCTTGCGGGAATGTTTGAAGCACGACAAAAGGCAATATAGAGGTAGGAGTACTGGCCACAGTCACCTTTGCAGGTTTTAAGTGCCTCACCGGCACCTCTTGCGAGGACTGGCCATTCATATTTCATGTTACCCCTCATCCAGTCATAAAAAAGCCTTGCCTTTTTTAGCGGATCATTTTCGCCCCCGGCGATAGATGCAGACATTGCCTTAATGCTGTCTGTCAACTCAAGAAACTCCTCGGAAACAAGATACCTTTCTGCGTCGTCAAGCATGCCATCGGGTGCGTTTGTTGTTTGGATATCCTGCGGAACAGTAAAATTAAATAAATCGTATCTGAATCGCCGTGTAATTACGAGTGAATCACCATCTTTCATTCTTTTTGCAATATCCCAGTAGAAAATTACATTTCCATTCTCTGCATCAGTCCATCTCTCATCGGGTTCGGGAGAAACCCCAAGAAATTTAACATTCCTTTGGTTGATGTACTCGAACGGTTGTGAACTCCATATTCTGAACGATGGAGGAGTGTTGTCGGGTATTTTCATCTCCCTGTTTGCTTTTACCAGCTCCTCTCCACGCAACACCTTATAGTTTTTAATGGTGATTCTCAGTTCGGTTTCGACATATCTGGGTTCACTCAACCAGCTTGCAAGCAATTTGTCATGGGCACGACCGGGCGATGCCTCATACAGTGCACAGGAGTTTATGCAGATGGCAATCAGAGCAATGACAGGCAGAAGAATTATTTTGTATATTTTCATAAGTGGCAATTTACGAAAAATCTGCCACTTATGAATATAATTGAAGCTTCTCCGGATTCATTATTTCAGCACTGAGAGCTTCTTTACGCTTCTGTTGCCATTGGATGTCAGTTCATAAAGATATATTCCCGAACTCAACCCCTCCGCATTCAGAGTTACACTGTGCTGACCCGCGTGTCTGTATTCGTTGATCAGCTCTTTTACTATGTTTCCGAGGATATCGTACACTTTAAGTGTTACTGTACCTGCATTTGAAGTTGTAAATGAAATCCTTGTCTCCGGATTAAATGGATTGGGGTAGTTCTGCATCAGGTTAAAACCATGAATGTTGGAATAATCTGTCTCGGGATTTATACCGGTCAGTGTTGTGTCCTCGACAATCCTGTTGAATGAGCCGGGCAGAAGACCATTTACGAACTGAACAATCCCCGAACTCCACATGATGACAACTGAATCGATAGTGGTGGCTGTCCCGAGCCCAAAATGCAATTGCATGTTTTGACTGCAATGTCCCGATTGTGCAGATACCCGTCGTGTCATCCAGCGGGGAGTCCCGTGTTCAGTCACTTTGAGCTTTACGACCGCTCCAATTCCACTTCGGTTGCTCCTAATACCCTCCAGATCAATCATTATCCAATTATTTGAACCACCTGAATTTCGATAGAGGGAATTATTCTGATTTGCTCCGAAACAGTTTGCGGTAAAGAGATCGAGCCAGCCGTCCTTGTTATAGTCGGCAAATGCTGCACCGTAAGTCCATCCTTTTTGTTCCGACAGAGTCACTGTATCACGAACGAAAATTGCGTTTCCATGATTGATGTAGAGATAATTTGTCATTGGCGTGTTGTCTGCATTAAAAGCATTCGAAACAAACAGATCGAGGTCGCCGTCATTATCGATGTCCCCAAAAACGCTTGAAAAAGAATTTGCAACATCAGTATTGAAAGGTTCTGCAACTTTGGTAAAATTGTTGTTTCCGTCATTCAGGAGAAGCCAGTTTCTTCCGCCTTCGGCATTGGAAATGAAAATGTCCATGTCACCATCGTTGTCCACATCTTCATAATTTGAACTGATGGAGCTTCCCCCGTTATTCAGAAGGGGGGCATTGCCAGTTCTGCTGAATGAACCGTTTCCGAGATTTGTATAGAGATTCTCGTTCTGACTCCCTTCATTCACGACAAAGAGATCAGGAAGGAAATCCCCATTGTATTCAATGAAATCGGCATTTCTTGAAAAAAACTGGTCGGTCAGGAAACCCGTTTGAGGCTGTTTTGTAAATGAGCCATTTCCATTGTTTTTGTAGAGCAGGTTTCGTGTGTTGCCTGCACTGTTAGTTACATAGAGGTCGAGAAAGCCGTCTTTGTTGTAGTCTCCCCATGTTCCTGTTTCGGAGTATGTCAGATCAGTCATCACGGCAGATGATGAAAGTTGGGTGTAAGTGCCGTCTCCGTTGTTTTTGTAAAGGTAATTAATTTTGTTGTACCATGTGGAGACAAACAGATCGGGGTAACCGTCATTATCGAAGTCTCCCCACGATGCACCAACTGAGGGGGAATTGTCTTTTGTGATCACTATGGAATCAATTTTGGTGAAGGTACCGTCGCCGTTGTTTTGGTAGAAAAAATTGTTTTGTCCACCGTTCTTTCCGTTACTCACAAAAAGATCGAGGTCTCCGTCCCTGTCGTGATCAATCCAGTTGACAGAACGGGAATCGCCTCCGTCGTTCACGATGGCACCTTCGGTAATTTTAATAAATCTTTGCGCATTTAACGCAAAAGAGAGGAAGATCAGGAAAATAATCGCATATCTCATTTGGCTGCTCCTTTTGATAAAGTTTCAAATTCGAACGCAATTAAATAATGAAGATGAGGTTATTTTACGACGGGATGACGAACAGTTATATTGAAGTGGTGAACTGTTATGTCGTGATGACTAAATTTTTAGGAGTGTCTGAATTGCAGCGGCATATTTTCTCCCTGTCCAGATTTTCTTTCCGTTTTTCAGTTTCAGTTGATATTCGTTATTCGAGAGATTTTCTATTTCGACGATTTTTTCCCTGTTCACGATTGCAGTGCGATGAACTCTCATGAATTGTTTATCGCCGAGGAGTTTTTCCATTGAATCGAGTGTGGATTGCATGGTAAAGAGGGAAGTATCGGTATGAATCAGTATTGTATTACCGTTTGACTGGATATTATTAATCTCATTCGTGTCGAGAAGTATAAATTTTCCTTTGTCACCCTCTTTTTTTACGGGAATTTTGCCGGCAGGAGAAGGTGAGGAGGGAGTCCCCCCGAGTTTTTCAAGAGCCTTCAGCATCGTGGTTCTGAATCTTTGCCTGTCAAACGGTTTCAGCAGATACCCGAGAGTGCGGAAATCGAATGCCTCAATTGCATAATTGTCGAATGCAGTTGTGAAAATAACTCCGGGCGAATTTTTGGTAATCGAGCGGATCAATTCCATCCCTGAAATGCCGGGGAGCTGGATGTCAAGAAAAATCAAATCGGGTTTGTGTTTTTTTATCGCTTCAAGAGCCGAAACTGCATCACCGCACTCATCCACGACTGAAATATTGGGGAAGTCTTCAAGAAAAAACCTGAGTTTTTCGCGTGCGAGCACTTCATCTTCCACAATTATTGCTTTAATCATTGCTTTGAAACAGGCACATTTATTTCGACGATATATTCGGAATCAGTCTCTTTTATATTGAATTTGAAATTTTCCCCGTAAAGAATTTCCAGTCGTGCTTTTATCTGTTTTAATCCTTCACCCGAGGGGAGGGGATCTTTTACTTTCCTGACAGGTCTGCTGTTTCTTACCACAATCGAAATATCATTCTCTGAAACCGCCACTTTTAAACCAATTTCAACAGATTCCGGGGTGATATCGACATTATGTTTGATACAGTTTTCCAGAAGAGGCAGAAGAATAAATTTTGGTACCATCACATCTCCACCCATTCCCGGGAGTTCAACGGTCTCAACTATCCTGGCGCCAAATCTAAGCTTTTGAATGGAAAGATAATTTCTTCCGATCTCGATCTCTTTTTTCAGGGTGATAAACTGATCCTCGGAGTTCTGGAATGTGCTTCTTAGCAAATCACTTAGGGATGAGATCATTTTATCGGCGAGCATGGGGTCTTTGTAAATCATCATCGAGATGCCGTGAAGGGCATTAAAGAGGAAATGGGGATGAAGATTCCCCGTCAGATTCTGCAGTTGTGACTCGACGAGTCTTCTTTTTATCTCTTCCTGTTTCACATTTTCCTGCTTGATAAACCGGGAGTATTCGATCACACCGGCGGTCAGACCAATGATCACGGTAAGCATGAAACTGTCGGCAGAAAGGGAAATCAGAGGTAAAATTATCTCTTTTGGATTTGAAAAAAGGGTGGAAAGAATCTCGCCAAGATTTTCCATTATCAGACCAATTGAAATGAACGCCAGGAGACGGTGCATAACCGAAATCAGAATTATCCACCCCGTAAGTTTGATTACCTTCTCCGTAACCGAACCGGGATGACTGAACTGTTTTGCAACCTTCGAGTGGATCAACGGGACGAACAGAGCCCACATGAAATAGCTCGGCAATCTTTGTGGCAGATACACATCCCAATGGAATTCCTGATTGTTTCCTATGTAATAAAGGAAAGAGGAAACCGTTGATGAGAGTCCAAAAAAGAGGGCTACACCAAAAAGGATGAGCCAGATTTTATATTTGTTGTCAAACAGACTTGTTTTTTGAAATAGAATAATCTCTCCGTGAAACTGATTTTGTAAAACCAAAAATATTAATAACTGATTGTTTTGTTGATGTAAAATTTAATCACATCACCACCTGCTGAGTCACTTCCAGTTGTCCGTTCTGAAAGAGGATGCCGGAAGACCGGCTCCGTTGAAGAGTGTTGCTTCGGAAGTGTCGCTCCAGCAATACCGCACGGCAACAGGTGCCTTAACCCTGGGTGATGAAACAACAACCGTTGATCCGGTCACTTTCGCATCCGCTTCATGGAAAATCTTGTCGGTTCCCGCTATTTGAAAGTTCAGATTCCCGTTTTTTGGGACAAGTTTTATCCCTTCCGCATGGTCAAATGTCAGGATTATTTTTTCCTGTTCGGTGACAAAATTTTTGTAGACGGGTCCAGAGTAGACGATATTTCTTCCGTAATCTTTTGCGAGTGCCCAGAGTGCAAGCCGTTCGCCAACATCCTTTTTATTTCCGGGGTGGATATTTATGATATTTCCGATATCGAGTGTTACTGCCATCCCTGTTTTTGGTACTGACATCGACCGAAATTGTGCTTCTCTCAGGAGCTGGGAGTTTGTACCCTCTCCGTATCTGTAAGGGGCAAGCTGCGTAAAATAGAATGAAAAATCGTCACTCCAAAGGGTTCGCCAGTTTTCCACCATGGCAGAAAAAAGTTCGTTGTATCGACCGGCATTGTAAGTGTTCGACTCCCCCTGATACCAGATGGCTCCCCGGATTTTAAAGGGCGCCAGTGGAGTGATCATACCATTGTGGAGAACAGTCGGGGAGTGAAAGTTAATCTCTGATGTCACTTCAGGTCTCGAAGTGTAATTAAAATTAATGCCCGAATAGAGATAAAATTTCGGATTCCGGAATTCAGCCACAGGAAGATATCTCCATGTCCCTGCGATTGAGAGGGATTCTTTGGTATTTACTAGCGACAAACGGAAATTGTCAGCCCGTCCGTACATTCCACCTCCTTGCATATTGTCAAGGACCCGGACAGCAATAACGAGCGTCTTCGAGTTGACCAATTTTGCAGGAATTGTGTAATTTCTTTCGGTCTGCCAGTGACCTTCGGTTTCATATCCTCCAACCTTAACTCCATTTACGAATGTTACATCCATGTCATCGATTGGACCGAGGGAGAGAGTAAGCTCCTTATTCAACCAGTTTGCAGGAATATCAATTTTGGTTCTGAACCATATCACCCCGTCAAAATTACCAAAGCCAAATTTCATCCAGTCTGCGGGCATCTCTGCAATGGACCATTTTGAGTCATCGAAGCCGGCTGCGGAAAAGGCAGCATCCTGAAAGTGGAGATTTTCCCATCTCCCGGCACCTGTTCTCTCTCTCATGTCGATTTGGGGGAGTTTTTCTAACCACGATTCCAGTTTTTCCGATTCTTCCTTGCTTTTTGCCATGCCTGCCAGAAATTCTTTATATTCGGGAAATTTATCGAGCGATTTTGCCCCCATCCATGCTTCAATCGGGGATCCACCCCAACTCGAGTGAATCAATCCAATTGGGACATTAAGTTCATTCAATAATTTTTTACCAAAGAAAAATGCCGTCGCACTGAAAGCAGAAGCATTTTCAGGAGAGCAGACGCTCCACGAGCCTTTACAATCATTTTCAGGAGTGATGGAAGTGGTTCTCTCGACAGTAAAAAACCTGAGATTGGGGTAGTTAGCCTTTGGAATTTCAACTGCGGCGGTAAAAATGGTATCGAGGGGTTGCCAGCCACCCAGAGGCATCTCCATATTTGACTGACCTGAGCAAAGCCACACTTCGCCGATTAATACATTTTTGTAAGAAACTGAATCATAACCGCTGACAATTGTCAAATCGTGCGGACCCCCCGCATCCGGGGTTTTCAGTTTCAGGCTCCACTTTCCCTCTTTGGTAACAACACTGTTCGCAGTTTGTCCCCAGTCCGCTTTTACATCGACAGTTTTCCCGGCGGCGCCATTTCCCCAAATCGTGATCTCACTGTTTCTCTGCAACACCATATTGTTGGAGAATATTGCCGGGAGGGACAGTTTGCCCGATTGAATCTGTGCATTCGAGCATGAGGAGAGGAGTAAAGCCACCAGCATAAATGCAAGTGGCTTCAGGATATTTAATTTGTTACGGTTTTTAATTGACTGGTGCATGGTAAAATTTGTTTTTGGGGGAAATTTTAATTCACTTATCCAATATACTTCTAAGTTTCAGATTTCAAAATTTTTGTGTGCATTATAAGAGAAAAATCCTCGAGATTACCATAAGTCCATTCGTTTGATAAGCAAAATTCCGGACGAGATCGGACGATTTAACGAAAACCTGTATTATCGACGCATTCTCCAACTATCCACTCAACTGATTGACTCATAACTATTCGTTATATTTGCAAATCCGAATAAACAAAATTAAAAGATGAAGAAGCGAATATATTTAACCTCAGACTACGAAACTCTGATAAAAAATAACGGATACTATGTTGACAAAACAAGATTTATACCGTTGCTTGAGAATTACTCGAATCCGAATGTCTTTTTTTTAAGACCGAGAAGATTTGGTAAATCCTTGTTACTTTCTGTTTTGGAGCATTATTATGGAATTCAATACCGGGAGGATTTTAATGAGTTGTTTGGTGAATATTATGTTGGTCAGCCAAATCAATCCACTGCATTAAAAAACACTTACCATATTTTCAGATTTGATTTTTCCGGAATTGACACTGAAAATGTTGATAATCTCTTACCTGCATTCAATAATAAAGTGATCGGGAGCATTAAGATCTTTGCTGCCAATTATGGATTTTTTTCAGAATCGGAACTGGACTCCTTTTTTAATCAAAGAACTCCAGCTGATATTTTATCGAACTTTTTCCCTTCCTTGATTTATAAAGGATTTTCTGGTAAGATATTTATTCTAATAGATGAATACGACCATTTTACGAACGAACTGTTATCTTTTAATATCGATCATTTCAGAGAGATTGTAAGTCAAAACGGTTGGGTCCGGAAATTTTACGAAGTAATCAAACAATTTATAGGAGAAGGTCTGATCGGCCGGTTTTTTGCAACAGGCGTTACTCCTGTTACATTAGACAGCATGACAAGTGGATTCAATATTGCCAAAAACATCACGACCGACCCCTTATATCATAAAATGGCTGGCTTTACCGAAGATGAGGTTAGACGATTGATCGAAGCTGTTTCGAGTAAAGAACTACAATTTGAGCCGGAAAAAATCTCTGATGATATCCGCAAATGGTACAACGGAAGTAAATTCTCCATTGATGCCAGGGAAAGACTTTATAATCCACAGATGTTGTTAAATTTCCTGAATTATTTATTCAATCATGGTAAATATCCGCCTGATATGTACGATCCTTCCGTTTCCTCTGATTATTCTAAAATCAAGAAACAACTTGGGATTCTAAAGCCGCAAGAATCCTATAATGTAATCACTGAAATTATCGAAAACGAAACAATTTGCGACGAACTCACGCAACAATACGATTTTGAAACCGGTTTGGAGCGCAAGGATCTCATCTCTTTACTGTTTTACAACGGTTTATTGACTATGGAATCGGGAGAAGGGAAATTAGTAACATTCGTCATTCCAAATTATGTTTCCAAAATTATGTACTGGGAATTCATCAGGAAACTAATGGTGGAAGAAAATGTGGCGGGGTTGGGATTTGTAGAACTTATGCCTGTTCTAGATGAAATGCGTTTTGAAGGCAGAGTTTCTAAACTAATTGACTACACTTCGGCAATCATAAATACTCTTTCGAACCGTGACCTTAGCGGTTTTCGTGAATTGAACCTCAAATCCATACTTGTAACCATTCTCTCATTTTCACAAATTTACAGGATTAATAGTGAATTTGAGATCAACAGGAAATATGTCGATTTGCTACTTGAACTTCAACCTGATTACAAAGGAAAATACTCGTTCATTCTTGAACTTAAATATTTAAAACTGAATGAGTCTGATAAATATGAGGAGATCAAAAGAAACGGGATTGAGCAACTGCAAAATTATCTTAGACTTGAAAATCTCAAAAAGAAAGAAAACATGAAAGCGTGGCTTATCTTGTTTCTAAATGACAAGGGTGAGGCTATCGAAATAAAATAACCGATTTTCTCACCATTCTCAAAATGCATTTCTGAACACTTTTAACTGAAAAAGAATTCAGACCCAATTTCCGTTTGAAAACCCCGCTGTCCAGGAAATCCTACTCCACCTCATTTATATATTTCTCCGTCTCCGATTTCAGAATCTTCGTCAGCATGATAAGGGAAATGATGTTCGGAATTGCCATCAGTCCGTTGGCAAGATCGGCGAAATCCCAGACGAGATCGAGGGTCTGAACGGAACCGACATAAACGAAGATTACCCACAGGATTCGATAGGGGAGGAGTATTTTTTCACCGAAGAGGTATTCGGCGGCCTTTTCACCGTAATATGACCAGCCGAGAATGGTTGAAAAAACAAAGGTCAAAAGTGAAAATGTTAGAAAAATCGGACCGATAATCCCGACATGACCAAAGGCTTCGCTTGTGAGTGCCGAGCCGTTGAGTCCCTTTTCTGTCCAGAACCCGCTGTTTACGACAACCAGTCCTGTAAGAGCACAAACTACAACAGTATCCCAGAATGTACCTGTGGAGGAGACCAAAGCCTGTCGAACCGGGTTCCTTGTCTGGGCTGCGGCAGCTACAATTGGCGCACTTCCAAGTCCGGATTCGTTGCTGAAAAGTCCTCTTGAAATACCGGCTTTTACCACCTCTTTCATGGCTGCGCCTGCAAAACCACCAATGGCGGCATTTCCTGTAAATGCTGATTCAAAAATATTGATGAAGGTATCACCAAGTGTGGAAAAATTGACGATGAGTAAGGTGACACATCCGATGATGTAGATAATCGCCATGAAAGGAACAAGTGCTTCGCAAACTTTCGCAATCGATTTGATTCCTCCGAGGATCACGAGTGCAGTAAACAACGCCATCACAACACCTGCGATGTGTGGATTGATTCCAAGTGTGTCACTGCTTAGATGGGCTATTGAGTTTGCCTGAACCATGTTTCCGATACCAAATGCTGCAATTGCTGTCAGGGCTGCGAAGATTACTCCGAGCCACTTCATCTTCAAACCTCTCTCGAGAACATACATCGGTCCACCGGCATATCCCGATTCGGTGTGCACACGGTATTTTACAGAAAGAAGCGCTTCTGAATATTTCGTTGCAATTCCAAAAATACCCGTCAACCACATCCAAAGGACAGCTCCGGGACCGCCTGCAACAATGGCAGTGGAAACGCCGACGATATTACCCGTTCCGATGGTGGCTGCAAGAGCTGTAGCAAGGGCACCGAACTGACTGACATCACCAGCAGCTCCTTCATCTTTCTGAAAGGAGATTTTGATCGCCTTAAAGATGTATTTTTGGATAAATCCCGTTCTTACGGTCAGATACAAGTGAGTGCCAAACAGCAAAATGATAAGGGGCCATCCCCAGACGAATCCGGCTGCTGCCTTAACAGAGGATTCAATAGTGTTCAGGATTTCCATAAAACTCCGCGATAAAAGAGGTATAAAGAAGTGATGATTTACAATGCAACAAAATTATAACCTTTTTGTTTAAGGTACAATATTAATTCGTCTAATTTGAAATAAAACTTGTCAGTTCTTTCAGGATGTGTGCCAAAATGCGTCAAAAGCAGAAATCCATTAAGTCCGGAAGGGGATTTACTCTCGAAATTATTAATTGAATTGTAAAGTGAATCGGAGGAATAATAGTAGGAACCGGATGGAATCGTCCAGTCCTGATTCGATTTTGTGCCTGGAGTGAAATTGATAAGTTTCAGTCCCATACCCTCTGTCCAAGCAGCTATCTCCCGATTATACCATTCAAAGGGAGGCAGAAAAAATGGAGCATCATCTTTTGATATGCCAAATTTTGCCATCTCTTTGTAATTGTCGATCACATCTGTATCGAATTGCAGCCGGGTAACGAGAGTGGAATCCCGTTTCTCCCACGAATTGTAGAGAAGATGTTTATCCGAGTGGGCACCGAGATAGTGACCGGAGTTTTTAAGGTCTTTTATGATTTCTGCAAATTCAGGATTTCTATAAAAATCCCCCGTAAAGAAAAAGTTCGCTTTGATGTTGTGTTGCTTTAATGTTTCCGTTATTGTTTTGTATCCATCCGCAAATTCATGGCCTGTGAAAACCAAAGCAATGTTTTCCTTCGTACTGTCCAATCGGGTTAGTGCACCCAGAAAATAAGTCGAATTGAACACGGAACAGGAATAGAACACGGATGAGACGGATTGATCGGATTCCACGGATTTTTCCTTTGCGTTCTCTGCGGTTTCATTTAAATCCTCCTCTGTGCTCTCTGTGTGCTCTGTGGTTCCTTCTAAACCTTTATATAACGACGACAGATAAATCGCAAGACCCGCCGTTCCATCCATTGTAGGTTCATTGGTTGAATAATCGCCCCAGTCATCATGATAGACAGCTCTGCCGGGCTGAAACCTTGCATACTCATCAGGTTCGGCAAGATGGATTCCGATAAGCTTACCGAAAATGGTTGAATAGATTGGTCCATCGACAAGCCCGCCATCAACGGGGTAGTTGTAAACATGAGTGAAAGCGGAATGGGGATCGACGGGGTAGTCGCCCCACTTCGGAAGTCCGACAATCATGCTTGTACCCCAGGGGTTGCATCCGAAAAGCCAGTCCCGAAGTGCTGCCTCCATTTCGAGATATTTTTGGTCTTTAGTGAGCTCATGATACAATTTTGCCTGAGTCATCGCTGCCGAGACGAGATTGTTTGAGCACCAGATATATGGTACACCGATATAGAACGGGTCTATTACCCCGCGGTTATACAGTTTTTCGAGTCCGAGACGGTAGAACTCCGCAAATCGATCTGAAGAATCCGTTTTACTGCCTGCAAGAAGCCAGTGCCCAAGATTGATAAAGGGAAACCACTGGTAATGTGATGCTGTATCCGCACCTATCCACGGGGTTACCTCTTCCATTTTACCAAACCTGATGGCATCATCGAGATAGTTTTTAGATGCAGTTACCGAATACAGCTGTGCTGCTGCCAGTTCCATGTCATCCGTCCAGTTATCTTCCTCATAAAAATAAGGTGCTTTGCAAGGGGCTGTTTGAGAGACTCCCGGATATTTTTTCCCGAACTCATACGCTTCAAGGGCTTTTTTATGAAGTGTGGCTGCAAATTCAGGGTCATACTTTTGCAGCAGTTCAGACCCGAGTGCCATTGTTGAAGCAAATTTTCCTGCAATAGAAGCAACGCCGGTCGATCTGTTTTTGTATTTCATCAGACCTTGAGGTTTGCCTGTCACACGATAGACTGGTCTCTCGAGTCCCTTACCGTAATTCACAGAATCCTCGGTCGGGAGCCGGAACATCTGATGATCGCGGTCGTCCGCTATCTGCTGATACATCTCCTCACCACCTGGGTACATCCTGTTCAACCAGTCGAGGCCCCACTTCGCTTCATCGAGAACATCCGGAATTCCATTCGCTCCCGGGTCTCCGTTTTTATCAAACCGGTCGCCAAACGCCTGCGGATTTCTTTTGTAAGCCAGCATGAGTTGATATGCAGCAGTAGCGGAAGTGGTTACATACTGAAGGTAGTCGGAAGCATCGTGCCAGCCACCCAAAACAGGTATCAGGTATGAGGTATCAGGTATTATATTTGAAGTATGAGGTTTGAGGTTTGAAGTTTGAGGCGAATCAGGGTTGGGTGCATCTTCGGAATAGACGGGGAAGCCATCATGTGTGTGGCAGGAATCTTTTAGATATGGATTGTAGCCGCATCTTTGCTGCCGCATGTAATAGAGCAGGTAATCGGCAGTGGAATTGTAGATCGTGTCAGAAATTCTGAAATTCGGGGATATTGCATCGCCCGTGATGATTCGGTATGTACCTTCTTTAGTCAGTTTTGAAAAATCGAGACGGGCAGTTTCCTTAAAATTTCCGAGGGAGCCAGTCGGTTTTATCGCTTTTGATGTGAAAACGGTTTTCCCTGTGAAGATATCCTCTATTGTGAATTCATTCGGTATAAGTGCATTTTCAGACATCAGTACAGCAACCTTGATCGCATGAGGCTGGTACCCAAGCTGGTTTATCCGGATTGCGGATTGCGGGAAGAGGGGAATGGAGAGAATCAGGGAGACGAGAAGCGATAAATATTTCAGGCGCATTTCAAACCAGAATTAAAGAATCAAAAATACCCCTCAAATATAAGATTTTTCGATGAGCGGGGCATAATTCAGGTACCTGTCCAGCTAAAAATAAAAAAGGCTGCCCGTCTCCGAACAGCCATAGAAAATAATAACTAATAAATCAAAACTAAAAACTAATCAGCTTTTTTCATCAGTTTGAGGAATTCTTCACCGTTTACGAAGCCGGTGAGGCGATAGACCTCTTCACCTTTTTCGTTGAAGATCAGGATGGTTGGAACGCCTTTGATGTTAAAATCTTTTACGAGTTTTTTGACTTTTTCGTCACCCGATTTGGTAAGGTCGGCTTTGAAGGAGACAAAACTTTTACCGGCTTCGACCACTTTGGGATCGACGAAAGTGATAGCATCGAGCTCTTTGCAGGGGATGCACCAGTCGGCATAGAAATCGATGATGATTTTCTTTTGACCTTTGGCTGCGGTGAATGAACTGTCGGTATAGGTCTCAAATTTCAGTTTTGCACCTTCACTTCCCGACGCATTTGCAGGGAACCACCAGACAGCGAGTCCGATGAAAACGACTGAAAGTGCATATTTGAAAATTCTGAATGCCTTCATTTTTTCATCGAGCGGATCGAAGATTGCAAGGTATGGAACCGAGATGATGATATAAACGGGCAACAGGTAACCCGACCACTCTTTTGGAAGGAGAGGAAGTATAAACCAGATCGCCATACCGATCATTATCACGCCGAATATGTGTTTGATGCCTTCCATCCACATTCCTGCTCTCGGAAGGCTTTTAATTTTTCCAGAGAAGAGTGCAAGGATGAAATAGGGGGTACCGAGACCCACCGCAAGGAAGAAGAAAAGGAGGAAACCGGTGAGGACATTTCCGATTTTTGCGACATAGGTTACGAGTCCGAGAACAAATGGTCCAATACATGGTGCGGCTACAATTCCGAGGGTAAGACCCATGAAGAATGCACCGAAAAGTCCCGATTTCGCACCGCCTGCCATGTTCATCAGGGAGTCGGGGAGCTTAAATTCATAAAATCCGAACTGTGAGAGGGCAAGTCCGACAAAAATCAAAGATATTATGACGAGGACATACCACTCCTGCAGGAGCGAGCCGAGAATACCGCCCGTTAGAGCTGTTATCACACCGATGATTGAATATGTAATCGCAATTCCCATCACATAAAGGAAACCCATCAGAGCGAGACGGGAGGTTTTCCCTTCAGCCTGTCCGCCAAAATATCCGATGGTGATCGGTATCAGGGGATAAACACAGGGAGTCAGGTTAAGGGCAAGCCCACCGAGAAACACAAAAAGGAGGGAGAAGAAGAGTCCGCTTTTCTCGAGAGTAGAGGAGACATCATCATCTTTTGATTCATTTACGGTGGCGGAATCCTTAGAGCCATAGGAATCGAGAGCGACAGAATCTTTCCCTTCGAGAGCTTTCAGGCTGTCGATTTTTGCGAGGGAATCTCTTTCAGCCTCAGCTTTTTTAATGGAATCCTTTTTTGCGGCTTCCTCATCGGCTGACTTATCCAGGTATGCCAGGCCTGAAGCGGCAAAAGCTGCAGCGTTGGTCTCGGTAACAACAGATTCCTTTTTCCCGACGCGAATTGTAACCGTGGCAGCCGCTGAGTTTGGGGCGAGACAGGAATGGTCATTACAAGCCTGATATTCCACATTTAATGACAGCTTGTAGTTGCCCGGTTTAAGTTTTTCCGGAATTCTGACTTTTGCAAAGATGTAAAAATTGCCTTCGTAAACAGAAACAGGTTTATCGGAGAACTCAAAGGTGTAGTCTTTGGCTTTCGGGTACACCGTGGCAGTGGTTTTGATTCCTTCGGCGGAAGTAATCGAAAGAACTGTAGCGATCAGATTCGGTTCTTTGGGCTTGTTTGAATTAACATGATAGCCGGCATCGACCGAAGCAGGTACAGCAATCTTTATCTCGTCGCCCGGTCTCACAATATCGCGTGAGAGAAGGGGAGTGCCCAGCGAGAGTTTGTCACCACCTCCGAATTGAGCTGAAGTTGTGAAAGACAATATGGTTGATAAAAAGAGGACAATTGCCGTCAATTTTTTCATTATCTGCTCCATCTTTGAACTATTGGAAATCTTCTTCCGTAACCAAAAGCCTTGTTTGAGACACGGAGAACAGGTGCGCCCTGTTTCCGTTTAAATTCGTTTCTGTCGACGAGGTTCAGCATTTTTACTACAAGTGCCCTGTCGCCGGTGACAGGAGCAATCTCATCCACTTCCTTGTTCTCCTCGAGATACATGCCAAGTATCCTGTCAAGCACGGGATACGGGGGAAGTGAGTCCTGATCGGTCTGGTTCGGTTTCAATTCAGCCGAGGGAACCTTGTCGATTATTTCGCGGGGGATTATCTCCTCATCACGATTTATATACTCACACAATCTGTAAACATCGGTTTTATAAACATCACCAATGACAGCGAGTCCGCCACACATGTCGCCATAAAGCGTCGCATACCCTGTGGCGAGTTCCGATTTGTTACCAGTAGTAACAAGTAAATGGTTAAATTTGTTGCTTATTGCCATCATATAGAGTCCGCGGATACGGGACTGCATATTTTCCTCGGTTACATCTTCGGGACGGTCACCAAAAACAGGGTTCAACATCAGTTTTATTTGTTCAAAAACGGGTTGAATTGGAACCGTATTGTGTGAGATGCCAAGATTATCGATCAGTTTCAAAGAATCGTCAATACTTCCTTTGCTCGAAAATTCCGAGGGCATCATTAAAACAAAGACATTTTCCGCTCCGAGAGCTTTTACCGCGAAGTATGCAACGATTGCCGAATCGATACCACCGCTTAAACCGAGGCAGATCGATTTGAAATTAAGCTTTCTGCAGTAATCTTTAAGTCCAAAAATGAGTGCGTTGTGTACTTCCTCTTCAAATGATGACTCGACCGATTTGATTTCATCATATTCGAGGGAGGTATCATAGATAAAATAATCCTCTTCGAAAGTTTTCCCGAGTTTTACGAGTTCGCCTTTTTCATTGAAACACATGCTCGCGCCGTCGAATATAAGTTCAGTCTGCGCGGCGGCACAGCAGTTGTAAACGAGCTTTACTCTGTCTTTTTTAGCGATGGTTTGCAACATTTTATAACGGGCTTTTCGTTTCCCGAAGGAGTAGGGACTTGCGGAAATATTAATCAGAAGTGTAGCCCCTTTTTCAATTTGCTGTTTAACGGGATCAACTGGGTATAATCTCTTCTTCCAGTAGTCCTCGTCATTCCAGATATCTTCACAGACTGAAAGACCGATGGTCTCACCCTTGAATTCAAAAACCTTCACTTCATCTGCGGCTTCAAAATAGCGAACCTCATCAAATACATCGTAATTCGGTATCAGGGATTTGTTCTGAACAACCTTTATTTCACCATCGAAGCAAAAGAGGGCACTGTTTTCAATGTTCGTGCCGATGTTGTCTTCAAACTCGGTAATTGATCCGAAGACGAGTGCGGTTTTACCGTTGGTCTCAGATGCAATCTCTGCTGCTGCATTTACAACTCTTTTGCGAAATGCTTTTTTTTCGACGAAATCGAGAGGCGGATAACCTGTCAGCGACAATTCGGGGAACACGGCTATATCAGCACCGTCAGTAACAGCCCTTCTGTATCCATCAATAATTTTCCCTTTGTTCCCGTCAATATCTCCAATTACCGGGTTTATCTGGCAAACAGCAATTTTCATTGTCTCAAATTTTTATTAATCAAACCCCAAATATACGGAATAGAGCGTTAGAACTGAGATGCACTTCTTCATGAGCTCCGGTGACGGGTATTCAGTATTAACGATAGCTTAACCTTCGCTTAACATTAGCTTAACATTTGAACCCGTTATTTGGAGCGTCGAAGAAAAAAAATAGAGGAAACAAATGATTCGCACAAATGAGAACAATTTAATGAAGTTTATACTTCTCCTGTTTTTATCAACAACGGCAATTTTTGCCCAAACAGGAAGCATCACCGGAAAAATAAAAGATAAATCGAACGGTGATCTTTTAACGGGTGCAAATGTCGTCGTGGAAGGAACCAGACTTGGTGCAACTGCCGATCTGGACGGTAACTACACAATTGCCAAAGTTCCAGAGGGTATTTATACCATTAAAGTTTCTTTCATCTCTTACAACGCTGTGAAAATTGAAAAAGTGGTTGTAAAAGAGGGACAGACTACGAAAATTGATGTGTCGCTTGAGGCTGCCACTGCAACAATGAAAGAAGTGGTTGTAACCGCAGACGCTCTTCAAAACACAGAAACATCGATGGTAAAGAATTCGAAGAACTCTCTTGAAATTGTCGAAGGCTTCTCCGGTGAAATGATAGGTAAAACGAGCAGTTCAGACGGTGCCGATGTGCTAAAGAAGATGACGGGAGTAACCATTACAGATGGAAAATACGCCTACATTCGCGGAGTTGGTGACAGATATAACAATACAATGCTCAACGGAGCAAACCTGCCCAGCACTGACCCCGAGAAGAAGTCATTTTCATACGATATTTTCCCTGCGAACCTGATTGAGAGCATTGTAACTTCAAAAACCTTTACTCCCGACAAGCCGGCAGACTTTTCCGGCGGTCTGGTACACATCAAGACCATTGAATTCCCCGACAGATTTTTCATAAATCTCAGTCTTTCATCCAGCTACAACACATTCGGAACGGGAAAAGACGCACTAACCTACCAGGGTGGCAGAAGATGGCTTGGGAATGATGACGGTACCAGAGCCCTTCCTTCGTCAGTACCCTCAGGCAGACTGAGCAGTGCAGACCCTGTTGCTTTGCAGACAATCGGTCGATCATTCTCCAACAAATGGGCTACCTCGAACACCTCTCTTCCGATGAATACAGGTTTTAACATCTCTCTCGGAAACAGATTTTCGTTTCTTGAAGACCATCTTTTGGGAGTTATTGCCTCAGTCACATATTCAAACTCGAATGAAGCTGAATCACTCGAAAGAAACAACTATACTTTCTCAGGTCCGAGATTTGAATACAAAGGCAACAACTACAGAAATTCGGTAATGATGGGAGGATTGTTAAATCTCTCCTACAGAATCGGAGCAAACAATAAGGTAAGCTGGAAAAATGTATTCAGCCAGAACTCCGATGACGAAGTGACGAAATACAAAGGTGACTACTACACCAATCCTGATTACAGAGAGCAGACAACCTTAAGATATGTAACCAGAAATCTTCTTTCCACACAGCTTCTTGGTGAACACTACCTCGATGTTTTACAGGGATTGAGAGTAATGTGGAATGCAAATTATGCGATATCAAAAAGAGATGAACCCGACGCAAGAAGATTTGTCTACTCCAGACTTCTTGATGAGACAGACCAGCCGTTAAGATTCCAGATGGATCAGTCGGTTGCAACCAGATATTTTGCCGGACTTACAGACATCAATCGTGGTGCAAATGTCGATTTCAATCTTAAGCCTTTTGAAGATCCGAATCTCCCTTCAATAAAAGCAGGTTTCGCTTTTGACTTCAAAAACCGTGAATTTGGTGCAAGGAGTTTCGGTTACAAAAATGTACCCGGCGGCAATTTCGCAAAAGAGGACAGCATTCTTCAGCTTTCAGTTGATCAGATATTCAAGGATGAAAACATTGTTCCAAATTTCATCCAGATAACAGAGATGACGAAACCGTCTGATTCATATCAGTCGAACCAGACAATTCTGGCATCATACTTTGCACTCGATTTCTCTCTTTTTGAGATAGTAAAACTTATCACCGGCTTCAGATATGAAAAATCGGAACTGGAACTCTCATCGAAAACCCTTACCGGTGAGAATGTGAAGAGCAAACCTGAATATAACGACATTCTTCCAAGTGTCAATCTTACCATTCAGCCAACGGAACAGATGAATGTAAGACTTGCTTATACCAAAACACTGGCAAGACCTGAATTCAGAGAGACTGCACCATTCAGCTATTTTGATTTTCTTGAAAATGAAATTGTACAGGGAAATCCTGATCTGAAACGAACACTCGTAACAAATTATGACCTCAGATTCGAGTATTATCCTGCAAGAGCTGCGGACATGTTTGCAGTCGGACTCTTCTATAAAAATTTCGCTGACCCGATCGAGCAGGTTTTTCTTCCTTCCTCATCATTCGAACCAATCAGAGGATTCAAAAATGCTAAAAGCGCAAACAATTTTGGACTTGAACTCGAAGTGAGAAAATCACTTGATTTCATAAGTCCGACACTTTTTGGTCTGGCTTTCGTAGGAAATGCAACCTGGATCAAGTCAGAGGTTGAATTTGAAACCGGCAATACACAGTCCACATATCAGGAAGCAACAAGACCTATGCAAGGTCAGGCAGAATATGTATTGAATGCCGGTCTGTACTATGACAATTTTGAAGGCGGGTTCTCTGCATCACTGGTTTACAACAAAGTTGGACAGAAAATTTTGAAAGTCGGCTTTGCCGGTCTTGGAGATATCGTTGAGCTTCCGAGAGATCAGGTCGACATTTCGGTTTCTCAAAGAATCATGGAATCACTTACACTTAAGTTTACAGTAAAGAATCTGCTCGCACAGGATTACATAGCAATGCAAAAATCACCATTGGGTGACAGAGCTTCGAGCAGAATAAAAAGAGGAAGCGACATGTCTCTGGGCGTTTCCTGGAAGTTTTGATAAACAATCATCAACAATATAATGAGGCAACATGTCTAAATCATTAACTTTCGTTTTCACACTTTTACTGGCGGTTTCAGCTTTCGCTCAAACGGTTTTGGAAGGTGATATCACAACCACAGTCAATCTGACTTCAAACAACACCTATCTGTTAAGAGGTTTTGTGAGAGTACAGTCGGGTGGTATCCTGAATATTCAAGCCGGAACAAAGATCTACGGTGAGAATTCAACTCAGGGTTCACTGGTTGTGAAACCCGGCGGTAAAATCTATGCGGAAGGAACTGTCAGCCAGCCAATCGTTTTCACTTCCGAGTTTACCAAACCCGGCGCAAGCAGACCTCCAACATACGGCGACTGGGGTGGTGTGATCATTCTCGGAAATGCACCCATAAATGTACCCGGTGGCACCACTTCAATAGAAGGACCCGGAGATTCCTATGGCGGTAACAATCCTGATGACAACAGTGGCGTGCTTAGATATGTAAGAATCGAATACCCCGGTATCGCTTTCTCACTGAATAACGAAATAAATGGTCTCACACTTGGTGGAGTAGGGAGAGGGACTGTACTCGAGTATATTCAGGTTTCCTACAGCGGTGACGACTCCTTTGAATTTTTCGGTGGAACTGTGAACGCAAAATATCTCATTGCTTTCAGAGGATGGGATGACGATTTCGATACCGATTTTGGTTATACCGGAAAACTTCAGTTCCTTTTTGGATTAAGAGACCCTGAAATAGCTGATCAGTCAGGTTCGAACGGGTTTGAATCGGACAACGACGGAACAGGCTCAACAAATCAGCCTCTTACTTCACCCGAATGGTGGAATGTAACCCTGATTGGACCGATTTCAACGACAGGGCAGCAGATAAACAGCCTCTACAGAAGAGGGATGCACCTGCGCAGAAATTCACAGAACAGAATTGCCAATGCGGTAATAGTGGGATGGCCCACAGGAATTCTCCTCGACAGCAAAGGTACTATCAATGGTGCCGCCAACTCTACCATGTATGTAAAAAATTCTGTCATTGCCCAGTGCAACAAGCTTCTCGATACAGCGAGTTCCAATGGTACTTTTAATATTGCAAACTGGTTCAACACAACTATGAGCGGCAGAACATTCTCAGCAGCAGCCGATCTTCAGATGGTGAATCCTTTTAATCTTGCCTCACCAAACGCCACTCTTGTTTCCGGCTCACCACTTCTTACAGGAGGTTTGACTCCTCCAACCGATGCCTTCTTTGATCCAACTGCCACTTTCGTTGGTGCTTTTGGAAGTACAGACTGGACAGCAGGCTGGGCAAACTTTAATCCGTCAGGTGCAACAAGTGTGAAGGAAGACCTTCTTTCAGGCACTCCTGCTGATTTTGAATTGTCGCAGAATTATCCGAATCCATTCAACCCATCCACTAAAATCAGATTTGCCCTTCCTGAAGCCGGCAATGTAAAACTTTCAGTTTACGATGTACTTGGCAGACAGGTAGCTGAGCTGGTAAATGAATTCAGAGCAGCCGGCACTTATGAAGTTGATTGGCAGGCAGACAATCTTTCCAGCGGTGTTTATGTTTACAGACTCGAGTCAGGAACAAAAAACATTAACCGCACAATGAACTTGTTGAAATAGTACCTCTACTCAACATACTTCGACACCGGGGCTCCTTCGCAAGAGGGAGTCTTTTTTTTTTAATGCAGTAATGCAGTAATGCAATAATCCAATAATGCAATAATCCAATAATGCAATAATGCAGTAATGGGCGGATTTTCCAACATCAAACATCAAACATCAAATTTCAAACTTCAAACATCAGACTTCAAACATCAAACATCAAACATCAAACATCAAACATCAAACATCAGACTTCAAACTTCAAACTTCAAACATCAGACTTCGTCTTTCATTTTATTTTTGGTAGTGATCCATGGAACTGAGTGATTAGCCACCGGGAGCCGTGCTTTTCGAGGACACCGGTGTAGCGGATATTGTTGTTTTCGAATACGCCGGCAGAAGTCTGGTATTGCTGGTCGGCAATGATGGCAAACCAGGCGGTGGTTTTTGATTGGGACAGTCTGATTTCTTTACATTTTATGGTAAAATGTGCTGCCTGCATCGTTTTGGCAGCCTGCACGAGGTGTTTGCGTGTTTCGTCCCAACCGAAAAATTCTGATTTGTCGTAGAGTCCGAAGACTACCAGTTCGGGCGATTTGAACCAGAGTGTGTCATGGGAGAGGGTATCTCTTGTTTCGAAGGCTTTGAAAAGTTTGTCGATGGTATTAAAGACATGGAAATTCTCCTGCGGTTGTTTGTTTTCTCTCACACAACCCGGGAGGAAAAGAGACAGAAGAGTGATGGCGAAAAAAATCTTTTTCATAGGAACCGTATTTTTTTTAATATGCAATATAGATTTTTTAATAAAAGGAAGTGAGAAAAAGATGACGCTTAATGAAATTAAAGAGTGGCTCGAGGAAAATAAGGATGAGAGGGGGATAAAATCATGGAGCAAAGCAGGATTAAATGAGATGTCAACCTACGGTATCGGACTGACCAAACTGAAAACCTTTGCGAAAAATATCAAGAAGGATCCCAAGCTGGCGAGGGAGTTGTGGGAGGAGCCCGTCTATGATTGCAGGATTTTATCAGTTCTTACAGATGATCCAAAACTTCTGACACGCGAGAGAGTCGAAGAGCAGATAAAGCATACACAATTCTGGATGATGTCTTACGCGTATGTTTCGAATCTCTTGAAGGACGCTCCATTCAAAAGGGAACTGGTGCTCGAGTGGATCAATGAAAAAGACAATCTGAAGCGCAGGATGGGGTTTGCAATGCTTTCGGGTGTAATAAGTGCCGAAAAACCGGTGAATGTCGGGTTCGCCACTGCCATCATCGACCGGATTGAAATGGAAATAAATTCCGAGGAAAATTTTGTAAAAGACGCAATGAATAATTGTCTTCTCGGTTTAGGTCAGATCAACAAGGAACTGAATGAAAAAGCAGTCGCAGTTGCCAAAAGAATAGGAAAAGTGGTGGTTGATTACGGCGACAACTCATGTGAGGCACCTGACTGCGTGAAACATCTTACTTCCCCAAGATTGCAGGCAAAACTGGGTTAGCCGACTCCATAAAAGTTGTCACCGGAAGCAATTTGTGCTTCAAGCGTCTCTCCGATGATTTGATGTTCAGGCAGCTTAAGTCCGGGGTCGTTCTGAATGATATTTTGGGCGAGGTCTTTGGCTTTTAACATAATTGCAGAATCATTCGCGAGGTCACAGTATTTAAATTCAGGGATACCACTCTGTTTTTTGCCAAAGATATCGCCGGGACCCCGCATTTTCAGATCAATTTCGGACAGCTTAAAACCGTCACTGCTTTCTTCCATTGCCTTTAAGCGGGTAATCGACCTGAGTCTCTCCATCACAGCCTGTGGGAGGTATTCTGCTTTTTGTTTGATTCTTGCTGCAGAGGCTACAATTTCATTTTTAGTAACGAGAATACAGTATGATTGGGAAGCACCTCTCCCGATTCTTCCCCTGAGCTGATGTAGCTGTGAAAGACCAAAACGATGGGCTTCATTAATTACCATCACTGTAGCATTTGGGATATCAACACCCACTTCAATAATTGTCGTGGAGACGAGAATATCGTATTCACCGGCGGCGAACCTGTTCATTATCTCCTCTTTTTCGTTCCATTTCATTCTACCGTGCAGGAGAACGATTTTTAGATCGGGGAGCCAATGCGTGCAGATTTCGGTGAATCCCTGTTCAGCGGCTTTTAAGTCCAGTTTTTCCGATTCCTCAACAAGGGGAAAGACTATAAACGCCTGACGACCCTCCCGCACTCGTGACCTGATAAAATCATAGATTCCGGATAAAGCTGATTCTCCGCGGATGGCTGTTCTAACCGGAATTCTGTTTGCAGGCAACTCATCAATAATGGAGACATCCAGTTCGCCAAAGACTGTCAGAGACAGAGTTCTCGGAATTGGAGTGGCGGTCATAACAAGAACATCGGGAGTTGCTGATTTTCTCATCAGTCTTGCCCTTTGTTCCACACCGAATCTGTGCTGTTCATCTATTACAAGAAAACCAAGATTTTTGAATTCAATGTTTTCCTCGAACAGGGCGTGCGTACCGACAATGATGTCGATTTCACCACCTGCCAAAGCCTCGAGAATTCTCTTTTTTTCTTTTGTTTTTGTGCTTCCGGTCAAAATTTCAATCACAGGGGAAGTGGTGGCTTCGGAGGATTTAATGTTACTCAGAAGTTTTGAAATCGACTTAAAATGTTGCGATGCAAGCACTTCCGTTGGGACCATCAAAGCAGACTGAAAACCTGAATCGACCGCAATCAACATCGAGATGAGGGAAACAACCGTTTTGCCACTTCCCACATCCCCCTGAAGTAGTCTCATCATAGGCTGAGGGGAGAGCATGTCAAGCTTAATTTCGTGCAGTACTTTAAGCTGTGCCTTGGTTAAGGAAAAGGGGAGTGAGTTCAGGAAATCTTTGATAAACGAGGTTCTTGGTTTAAATTCAATACCATTCGATTCCTTTTTATAGCGTTCTTTTTTTGAGAAGGCATTCAACTGATAGTAGAAGAATTCCTCAAATTTCAGACGGTGACGGGCTTTAGTGATAATATCCATCGATTCGGGCAGGTGCAGCGCTTTTATTGTAGACTGTAGCGGCAGCAGCTCGATTTTTTCGAGGATATATTTGGGAAGAGTTTCGTGGACAACGGGGAGGTACCTGTCAAGCGCTCCCTCGATTATTTTTCTGATTCCTGTTTCGCCGAGATTGGCTTCTTTGAAAAACTGATTTACTGAATAAACAGGGATTATTTTTCCCGTGTTGAAGAAGTTTTCACTCTCTTCGTTTGTCAGCTTGTCAAAAGCAGGGTGCATTATCTGGAAATCACCTCTTTTGGAGAGGGATGGTTTCCCTGAGATGGCAAGGGTTTGTCCGGTCTGAAAAGTTTTGGCGAAATACTCAATTCCCTGAAACCAGATGCAATCAAGTTCTGCAGTGTTTTCGATTACCCTCACAGCGAGCACTTTTTTATTGCCGAAGTGCATCACTTTTGATTCCTGCACCTTTCCAATCAGTGTGATTTCGCCCGTATACCCCTTTTTTACATGTTCATAAGCTTTCCCGATTGTCAGGATTGTGGTCCGGTCGATATGTCTGAAAGGGAAGTAGAACAGTATATCCCTTACCGTATTCAAGCCTGCACTCTTGAATGCCTTTGCTCTCGCAGGACCGATCAGAGGTAGGATACTTACGGGTTGGGAGAGCCTGTCCATGTTAAGTTGATATCAGTCTTCTTTTTTTGTTTTCAAACGGACAGCGATTCTGTCGTACTCTGCCTCAATCAGTTCGGGAGAGTATTTTCTTTCCAGTCTTCTGATGGTGAAATGGGCAGTGGCTATCTGCTGATAAAACTCGGTAAAGAGGTAGTTTATCGATGCTCCGCCGGCAGCTCCAATGATGGGTGTCGCCTGACCCACAAATTTAATAAGTACATTCTGACTGAATCTTTCAGTTATCTTCCCAAGAAATTTGCCGAGAATACCCGATGCCAGTTCACCTGCGAAATGGGCTTCCAGTCTGCCTGCTAGCGCCGCAATTTCCCGGGAAAGAAGAATTCTGATTGCATAGTATGAGGAATTCATTGCATCATCAGCCTTGTTTTTTGAACCGAATGCGAAGACCTGAACACAGTTCAAACGGGTCTCGAGGGATGACATATCCTCACCGTTCATTTTAGCAATTTCGGCTATTGAGCGAAGCATCACAGTCGTAGTGAGAGGAAGTTCGATGGCGAGAGCTGTAAAGCCGAAGAGACCGGCGCCACCTCCGAGGACACTCGCAACGAGTTTGTGTATCTTTTTACTGTCGTGTTCGGTATTCGACTCGACATATTCGAGAGTTTTAACGGCGAGGTTGGTACCTTTTAGCAGGGCATCGTTTGTTATATCTGTAATCTTGTTTCTGCTGCCTTCAGGAAGTTTTTCAACCAGTTTTTCAATTGGTGAGCCGATAAAGTTGGAAACCTTGATGAAAAATGAAGGTTTCTCGATTATTTCCACGCATTTTTCGAGTTCGAGAAAATCGTCATAGCTCATTTCTGCCGAAAAAAGTTTTGGATCGTTGCTCATTTAATATCTCCCAGGAAACTAGTTAAAAGTCTTACACCAAAACCGGTCATCCATGTCTTGGAGTAACTTGTTGTGCTGTTGTGAATTGCAGGTGCTGCGATATCAAGGTGCGCCCATGATATATCATCTTTGACAAAATTCTCGAGGAATTTAGCCGCAGTTATTGCACCGCCATATCTTCCACCGGTATTTTTTACATCAGCCACATCACTTTTGTTGTAGCGGTTGTAGTGGTCCCACATCGGCAGTCTCCAGAGGAATTCGGATGTTTCCAAGCCTGAAGTGTAGAGTTTGTCAGCGAGTTCATCATCTTTTGTAAAGAGTCCTGCCGCCACCTCGGCGAGAGCCACGGCACAGGCACCGGTCAGAGTGGCAAGATCGATCAGGATTTCAGGTTTTTGTTCAGAGGCGTAAGTAAGGGCGTCTGCAAGAATTATTCTTCCTTCCGCATCGGTATTATCAACCTCCACAGTCTTTCCAGAGTATGTGGTGACAATGTCTCCGGGTCTGTATGCCGAACCGCTCAACATGTTTTCAGCGAGGGGAATTGCAGCAAAAACCCTAAGAGGCATTCCCATATTGATCACATTAAGCATTGTTCCTGCAACTGCGGCAGCTCCGCCCATATCGGCTTTCATCCAGCCCATGTTTTGAGCCGGCTTTATTGAAATGCCGCCTGAATCGAAAGTTACTCCTTTGCCAACCAGGGCGATGCTTTTTATTGCTTCAGGGTGTTCATATTTTATTATTGCAAGTCTTGGGGGGACTGCACTTCCGCCACCTACAGCCAGAATTCCACCCATCCCCATGGCTTCAAGTTTTTCTGCATCAAAGATTTCGACTGTCGTATGGGGCAGTTTGGAAAAAATTTCGGTTACTTTAAAAGAGAATGTAACGGGATTAATCACACTTGCGGGTTCATTTGCCAGTTCGCGAGCGAGAAAAACGCCCTCCATCACCTGATTTGCAGCTTTGGTGGTTCTTTCTCTCTCATCTAGAGTTCCGCCGATCAGGTTTATTCTAATTTCACCCTCCTTTTTGTCGGAGAGATAACGGTCAAATTTATAGCAACCCAGCCAGACACCTTCGATAAGTGTCTGATAAAGATAGTCGGAAGACTTGAAAATTTTGTCGTATTCAAGGTGACATGGAAGAATTATGTTTACAACCTCAACGGATGATGAGAGTGAAATAAAAAAATCTGCGGTTCTGTCGCGGAACATGTCGGCTGACAGGTCTTTCTTCTTCATTCTCTGAATCGAGAAATTTGTAACTTCGTTGTGACAGTTCAGACGGTGATTTTTCCCGAGAAATGCTTCCCTGTTTAGGGGTGTCAATTTAATCGAATGTTCCTCACAGAATTTATCGAGATTCCCTTCGAGGTTATCATCGTCATTGATAAAGAAGAGTGTTAAGCTTTTTGGTGATACTTCTATTGAATCTGTAAAATTAAAAACCGGTTTAAGCATTCTGACTGACCTCTGTAGTGTTATCCAATATGTAGTTGATTATTTCCTGTTGTTTTTCAGTAAGGTGGTGATTCCTGATTCTGATGCCCGATGCCTGACGGTGACCTCCACCGCCAAAGTGAGCAGCGAGATCTCTGACATTATAATCTCTTTTACCTCTGAGGGAAACCTTAAAACCTTCTCTAAGTTCAATGAACATCGCTCCAAGTTTGACACCCTTTATGGTCATGCAATAATTAATGAAACCCTCGGTATCCGACTCAACTGCTCCGGTTTCGTTGAAATCGGCTTGAGAAAGCGTCATTACCGCGAATCTATTGTCATCACCATAAATCTTCAAAGAATTTAACGCCTTGCCGAGGAGTGCAAATTTGCAAAGGTCATCCTGGCCGTAGATCAGGTCATTTATCTCGATTGGCACTACTCCTTTTTCGAGAAGTGTAGCTGCAATCCTGTGAAGTTCGGGAGTGGTTCTGTCATACTTGAAATTTCCTGTGTCTGTGGCGATTCCCGAGTAGACGGGGACTGAAATCTCATAGTCGAGTTCTGTAATATTTGTTTTTGTAATCAAATCATAGATTATGTGACATGTAGCTGCATAACCGGGGTCATCGAAGATATTGTCAAAAATTTCCTCCGGTTCGAGGTGGTGATCGATACAGATTTTCAATTTTTCTCTTTGGTAGAAAAGGGGAGACATTTTTACTGTCCTGTCTGCTCGATTGAAGTCCAATGCAACAACGACATCACAACACAGGAAATATTCTGAGTGAATCTCAGGAGCAAAATTCTCGATCACACCTTCTTTGTCAAGAAACTCGAGGAAGGGGGGTGTTTTGCTGAAATTTACCACTTTTATCTCTTTCCCCAGTCTCTTGAGAAGAGTATATACTGCCATTTCCGATCCGATTGCATCAGCATCGGGATTAACATGGGTAGTTATCAGGAATGAATTGTTCCCCTTAAGTATTTCAGCTATTTTGTTAAAGTCGATCATTCAATATTTTTCAGTAAGTTATAAAATCAGGTTGTAACAGTTTTGTCAGTCAGAAATTTCAGAGTTTCATCGAGAGAGCCGAAAAGATTGTCCTCTCCTATTTTGTCGATGATACCGCTTCTTGTCAATTCAAAAAGGGGCTGTTTATGAATTCCGGAGATAACAAGTGAAGTGCCGTCCTTTTTCAAAACATCCACAAGGTCTTCGATGGCTTTAAGTCCCGACCCGTCAATCACAAGAAGTTTGCTTACTTCAAGAACAAGAACTTCCGGTTTTTTGTTCATCCCGCGGATAGTATCTCTGAACTGATCGACAGCACCGAAGAAAAGGGTGCCATACACTTCAAAAATCTCGACACCTTTTGGAACAGGTACCGAGGTTTTCGTCATTTTGTCTTCTCCTTCATCAGGGAGGTACAAACTTTGTGTTATGAGCTGGGTTTGGGTAACATCCGACATTTTTTTGATGAAAGTGAGTGCTGCAAGAACAAGCCCCACTTCAATTGCGACGGTTAAATCGATAAAAAGTGTCAGGAGAAATGTGTTTAACAAAATAAGCTTGTCGGCACCCGTCCCCTTTAAAGTTCTAAAAAATGCATGCATCTCACTCATATTCCAGGCTACATATATCAGGATGGCAGCAAGAACAGGAAGCGGAATCAGTGAAGCAAGATCGGCGAAAAGGAGCATCGTTACAAGAATTACTACACCGTGGATCACTGCTGCAACCGGCGTTTTTGCACCGCTTTTGATATTTGTTGCAGTTCTTGCAATGGCACCTGTAACAGGAATACCAAAGAATATCGGCGATATAATGTTACCCACACCTTGAGAAACCAGTTCCATGTTCGATCTGTGCCGGGAACCCATCATTCCATCGGCAACTACTGCAGACAGAAGTGACTCTATTGCCGCAAGCATCGCTATAGTAAATGCCGGCGAGAACATTTGAGTGAACACTTGCCACGAAATCTGTGGCAACCTCGGTTCAGGAAGTGAGTTGGGAACTGTACCAAACTTTGATCCGATTGTATCCACAGGCAGGTTAAAATAGTAAACTGCGAGAGTTCCCACTATGATTGCGATCAAAGAACCGGGAATTTTGAAATTATATCTTCCCCATACAAATATAAAGAGTAGAGAAACCGCTCCAATTCCTAAAGCATAGTAATTTATTTTCTGAATATTTTCCGAAAAGACTATCCATTTGTCCACAAAGTCAGCAGGTACTTTTGCAATTCCCAGTCCCAGAAAATCATTTATCTGGCTTGTAAAGATGATAATTGCGATACCTGTGGTAAATCCAATGGTGAGAGAGTAAGGGATAAACCTGAGAAGTATCCCGAACTTCAACAGTCCGAGCACGACAAGAAAAATTCCGGCAAGAAGTGTGGCAACTGCGAGTCCATCGTAGCCGTACTGTTGCACGATTCCGTAAATGATTACGATAAAAGCCCCGGTTGGACCCGAAACCTGTGATCTTGATCCGCTTAAAAGAGAGACAAACAGACCTGCAACAATTGCCGCGTAGAGCCCCTGCTCCGGTTTTACACCTGAAGCGATGGCAAATGCAATTGCGAGGGGAAGCGCTACAATTCCGACTATAACGCCGGCACTTAAATCAGAAAAGAATGTTTCTTTTGAATAGCCTCTTGAAAGGAGGGAGTAAATTTTGGGTACGAACTCTTTAGGCCAGGAAAACTTGATTTTCATTGTGGTTCTTACAAAAATCTAAAAATTAAACCTTAAATATACCAATAATCGAGGGAAGAAAGGTTGCGGAGGTGCGACTCCATCACAGGATCAAAGGTGATTGTACGCTAAAAACGAGGAGGAGAAACAGATAAAACAAAAAAAAGGAGCCGGAAAATTAATTCCGACTCCTCAAAAATCATCCAATTATTACTGCATTATTGGATTACTGCATTATTGGATTACTGCATTATTGGATTACTGCATTATTGGATTACTGCATTCACCTATTCCACTGTCCAGACATTGCCCTGACCAATCAACTGCTCGAAGGAAGTGACTTTTTTCACTTCTTTCACATGATCAATCTGTTCGACAACGAGGTCTTCGTAGGTTGGTTTCTCGAATCTTCTGAAGCAACCAATCGGAACAGGAAGATCAGGGTTTTCGATAAATTCAGCCAAAATGAAGGCTCTCACCGGTGAAGGATCGACTTCCTTGTGTACCCAAACATCGTTGATCGAGTGAACACCATCGTTCAGATCGATAACCACGGGGATATCACCGTCAAGTTTGATACCTTTGTCACGGTTTTTGCCGAAAATCATCGGTTGACCATCTTCGAGAACGAGTACATGATCAGCTTTTGTTTCTTTGTCTGTAAGGTGTGCATAAGCACCATCGTTGAAGATGTTGCAATTCTGGTACACCTCTATCAGGGTGGTTCCATGATGAGCTGCAGCCTTCTGCATCATCTCCTGCATGTGTTTGGCTTCGCGGTCAATAGTTCTTGCATAAAAACCGATTCCGGCGCCAAGGGCAACCATTGCAGGTTTGAATGGATAATCGACACTTCCAAAAGGTGTGGATTTGGTTTTCTTCCCTTGCTCGGAAGTCGGGGAATACTGACCCTTTGTCAGACCGTAGATGCGGTTGTTAAAGAGTACCATTTTTATTCCGATGTTTCTTCTGCAGGTATGGATGAAGTGATTACCGCCTATGGAAAGGAGGTCACCATCACCTGTTGCCATCCAGACAGCGAGTTCGGGACGGGCAATTTTCACACCACTTGCAATTGAAGGTGCTCTACCGTGAATTCCATGCATACCGAAAGTATCCATGTAATAGGGAAAACGGGAAGAACATCCGATACCGGAAATCCAAACGAAATCTTCCTTCTTTACACCAAGAGAAGGGGATACTCTTTGCATCTGAGCAAGAATCGAATAATCGCCGCAACCGGGACACCATTTAACATCCTGATTTGACGCAAAATCTTTTGCAGTCAGTTGAACTGTTGGGATCTGATTTTCATTACTCATTTTCGACTCCGAGCAGATTTAGTATCTTTTCTTCAATTTCAGATGCTTTAAAAGGCAAGCCCTGAACTTTGTTGTATTGAATGATATCTATAAGATATTCACTCCTAAGAATCATCGCCAACTGTCCGAGATTGATTTCAGGAACAAGAATTCTCTTGAATCTCTTCAGAACATCACCGAGGTTCCTGGGAAGGGGATTGATATATTTAAGGTGGGCTTGGGAAATTTTAATATCCCGTGCCTGAATTCTGTTCATCGCTTCATTGATAGCTCCGTAGGTTGAACCCCATCCGAGAACGAGAAGGTCACCTTCCTGTTCACCGCGGACTTCAAGTTCAGGAATATCATTTGCGATGTTTTTAATTTTTTGATCCCTGAGGTTGATCATGAATTCATGATTTTCAGGTACATAGCTTACATTTCCGTAGATATGTGATTTCTCGAGACCGCCGATTCTGTGTTCCAGACCGGGAGTTCCGGGAATAGCCCACGGGCGTGAAAGATTCTCATCTCTCAAGTAAGGATAAAATTCTTCCTTATCGGTTCTGAATTCAATTTTCAACTCCGGAAGTTCATCCTCTGGTGGAATTCTGAAAGGTTCAGAACCCTGTGAGAGATATCCGTCAGAAAGCAGAATTACAGGGGTCATATACTTGGTCGCAATTCTTGCAGCTTCGTAAGCCATATGGAAACAGTCGGCGGGAGTAGATGCAGCAAGCACACAAACAGGAGCTTCACCGTTTCTTCCGTACATCGCCTGAAACAGGTCGGACTGCTCTGTTTTTGTCGGCAAACCTGTGCTTGGTCCACCGCGCTGAACATCCACAATCACGATCGGAAGTTCTGTCATAACGCCAAGTCCGATGGCTTCCATTTTAAGGGCAAGACCGGGACCTGAGGTAGAAGTCAGGGCTATATTTCCTGCAAAAGCAGCACCGATGCAAGCACAGATGGCCGCAATTTCGTCTTCTGCCTGATATGTTTTTACACCAAAGTGTTTAAAGTTGCTTAGCTCATGCAAAATTTCCGATGCCGGGGTAATAGGATACGAACCGAGGAAAAGGGGAACTCCGCTCTTCCATGATGCGGCAACCATACCGAGTGCAACTGCTTCGTTGCCGGTAACATTTTTGTATTTTCCGGGAGGAAGCTTTACGGGCTCAAGAAAATATCTGGTAGTAAAGAGCTCGGTCATTTCACTGTAGTGATAACCTGCCATCAAAGCTTTTTTGTTTGCTTCGAGGATGTCGGGTTTCACTCTGAACTTGTTTTCAATCCATTTGATTGTGGGTTCGACAGGGCGACTGAACATCCAGAACATTATTCCGAGTGCAAAGAAGTTCTTGCATCTCTCTTTTTCCTTTATCGAAATATTAACACCGTCGAGAGCGTTCATGACCGCTTTGGTCATGGGGACACGGAGAACATTGTAGCCTTTTAATGTTTCATCTTCAAGGGGGTTGTTCTCATATTTTGCCAGTGACAGGTTCTTTGAATCGAATGACGACTCATTAACAATGATCGTGGCAGTAGGTTTTAAATCTTTTAGGTTCACTTTTAACGCAGCGGGATTCATCGCAACTAGCACATCAGGATGATCGCCGTGAGTTGTGCTTTCTCCGCTGGAAAAGTGTATTTGGAAACCTGAAACGCCATTCAGGGAACCGGCGGGGGCGCGAATCTCTGCAGGGTAGTCAGGAAGTGTGTTTAAATCATTACCGGCGATTGCGGAGGAAGTGGAAAACTGCAACCCCGTTAACTGCATACCGTCGCCCGAATCTCCCGCGAACCTGACGGTAACATCTTCAACCTTTACAAGTTGTTTTTCAGCCATTTTTTCATCTCTTAGTTAAAAAATGTATCCCCGTTTTGGAAATTTCTCCAAAATGGTAAAGAAATTTAATAAATGTTGTTATTAAAAACTAATGATTTACCGTTACCTGAAAAAATATTTTACAGTGTGAAAGAATTAATTTTAAAATTGAATAAAAATAACTGATATTTACCATCCATTTGTTCATTATTTAATCGGAGTATTATTATGGCTAAGTGCCGTATACATTTAATCTTTTCTTTAATCATCTTTGGCAGTATTTCACTTTTCGCACAAGTCCCGGCTGATCAGGCAATAAATTTACTTGTTGCCGGAAACAATCGCTTTGTCACGGGCGAATTAATGCAAAAAGATTATGCAACTGAAGTCCAAAAATTGAAAGACGGGCAAAAACCCTATGCGGTAATTCTCTCCTGTTCTGATTCTAGAGTCGCCCCTGAAATAGTTTTTGACGAATCTCTGGGAAAATTGTTTATAGTCAGGCTGGCAGGAAATGTTGCCACCCCGGAAGCGATCGGGAGTATTGAATATGCCGTGGAGCATCTCGGCGCAAATCTTATTCTTGTCCTGGGTCATGCCAAATGCGGAGCTGTGTCGGCTACTGTCAGCGGTGGGGAAGCAACTCCAAACATTGAAAAACTGATCAGCTATATCGAACCCGCAGTTGCGAGTGCGAGAAATGAAGATGGTGAGGCTGATCTTTTAAGCAGAGCAATTCACTTCAATGTTGATCTGCAGGTTAAAAATCTGACCAAGAACAGCCAGACACTTGAACATAAACATCACTCCGGCTCTCTGCAAATAATCGGAGCATATTATGATCTGGCAACCGGTCAGGTTATAATGCATTAAAAACAAAAGTTTTCCATTTTGATTTCGAGGGGTTGATCCGGGAGATGTTTCGGGCAGCCTCTTTTTTTGTTTTTACTGTTTTTGTGGGAAATTAGATCATAATTGATTAGTTTAGGTGATCAAATTTTTGATTGTTGAGACAAGGGAATCAACAAAAGGAAACCGTAAAACGAAAGGTTATTGTGATCATGAAAACGACCGTTTTTCTGATTTTGATCGCAGCCGGAATTTTCACCCGGACACATGGACAGGGTCTGAGTGAGGATGAAAAAGTGTTCTCTGCATATTTTGCGAACTTTGCAGGAACAATATCCACAGTAAACAGTGAAGATGGTGCAACGGACAGCACTTATTTAAATGCTGTCTCCGCCCTGAAAAGAATAATCGAAAAAGACCCCTCCCGGGACCTCCTCAAATTGATATACCTGAACCTTACATTTAGCAAAGGTATTAAACCCGCACTTCTCGAATATGCAAGGACAACCTCTCCCGAAAAAGGTGATCTTGTGATGCTCGCTCTTTATGAATATATAATAACGGAAAAAGAGTTTTATCCTGAAGTGACAGCACTCTTTTCGAAATTGAAGGGGAAAATTCCTTTTCAGATATCACCTTCATATCTCTATTTTATTGAATGCTGGTCTTCACTCCCTGCAAAAGAGGATGATGCCACGCCAAAATCAGGTGACATTTCACTCCTAAAAGACAGGACAGAGCGGAATAAAAACATATTTCCCGATGAAAAGGAATTTTTCAGGGACAACTACCATAAAGGGCTTGCATGGTTCGACACACTTGAAATCGTAAATGATACTCAATTTCCTTTGAGTCTCTTCATGAAATATGAACCTGCGATTGCTGAAGAACTTATCCGGCTTAAAGGAGAGGCAAAGTGGGTTGAGCCGGCTTATGCAAGTGATGAATCCGAACTGATTTCCGCATACAATGGCTATTTTGTCCCTCTTTTTGCGGGGATATTTGATGAAGAATACCTCCTTAAGACCGCATCGATGGCTGATGATGGAACAGAAGCTTCACTGCCAATTGTCGAGACAGTTTTCTGCTACCTGGCTGCTAACAACTGTAATTCACCACTTCTAAAAGCGCAAAATGAGCAGTTGACCGGCTCTGTCGAAAACATTCAGGAGTCAACTTTTCCATGGCTCGCAGCTTACAATCTGAAGAACAATCCAAAAAAATTGTTGTCTGTCATCGAGGGCTTTCAGCGTAAGAATCCTAAATCGCTTACAGCACTTGAGTGGAAAAAATATTTTTTCGCCGAAGTGGTGCCTGACAAAATCAAACTTTCGGAAGTCGAAAAGCAGATAGAGGAAATTACACCAAAGGATTGGTCTTATAAAATCGCCATGGGACGGATAGCTTTAATGATCGATTCTCTCCGGTTTAAGCCTGCTGAAGACTACCTCCTGATGCTTAAATCGCGGCTTGAAAATGATTTCCTTTTTCTCTCTACCGACTATTTTGACCTCACTGAAATGCTGAGAGACCTCTACATCAAGACAGGGGAGTATTCGAAATCACTTGAGGTGCAAAAGCAAAAATACAGTCTTCTGAAACAGTATTTCATGCCGGGGAATGAACTCCGAATGCACAATGAAAATCAGCTTGCGGAAAACTACCGGTACCTCGGGAAATTTATCGAATCAAGGGAGATTCTGACAGAGTTGCTCCGTGTTATCGATTTTTTGGATATTAAAAAGAGCAACAGTTATACAGATGCTTTGCTTGGGATGGCTTTCACGATGCAGCAGGCGGGTGAGATCGAAAAATGTGATCACTTCATTGACTCGGTTTATAACCTCATCATATCCGGTAAAGTGGAACAGGAACAACAGAAAAGGAAACTGATTCCCCAGTTGATCGATTACTACAACCAAAAAGGGAACCCGGAAAAATCGGAAAAACTTCTTGATATTTTCGAAAAACCGGTTTCAGGCGGGGATTCGGGTAACAGATTCCGGGTCATCAGAATGCGTTCAGAGCTTGCCATGATTTTGTTCAAGAAGGGTGAAAAGGAAAGATCGGGAGTTTTGCTCGGTGATCTTTCGAAATCATTTATCGAACTTCCCGTAGCTTCAGATAACGACTGGATGAAAGCATTCGGGAACCTTGCCTTTTTGCACAACAACATGCCATACAACAAGGGACACCGCAATTTTTATAAATTCCTGAAGAAAAATTCCGAACTTATCCTTCAGGTAAGAGACCCCTATTTTGTGAATGCTCTTACCAACATAGTGGAATTTTATCATCGTGAGGGAGATTTCAATCCCGCTCAGGATTTTCTTCTTGAAGTAATCAAAAAACAAAAACAGAATTTCAGTGAGCTGAATCCCGACTATCTTCTTATGACTGTAAAGCTGATCGAACTCATGGGACGAAGAGGAAAAGGGGATGAGTTCTTCAAACTTTATAAAGAACTGATCGATGTACAGGCAAAATATTTGAGGGAGACACTTCCGCTTCTGACGGAAAACGAACGGGAAGTGATGATGCGAAAATTCATTCAGATTAATGAATTGTGCATGTCAGTTTCAATGAAATATTTTGAATTTGACCTTGCTGCATACGGACTTTATTACGATAACCTGTTACGAATAAAAGGATTAAAGCTTGCTGCCCTGAAGAATGAGCGGCAAAGGATGAGAAAAATAAGCGATCCGGGAAAAATTGAAAAAATCAGAAAGCTCGATGATTTGAAGAATCTGATCGGGAAACTGTATAATTTCTCAAAGGATGAAAGAGCAAAAACAGGCTATGACCTTGAATCACTTGAGACCGAAGCAAAAATGATTCAAAATGAACTGAACACTTCCACTCTGACAGGAGACTCCCTGATCGATCTTTCAATTACATGGCAGGAGATAAGGGCAAACCTGAAGGAAGGGGAAGCCGCGATAGAGGTTTTCAGGTTTAAGCCGTATGATGCGGCTGCTCCCGACTCGGTTCACTATCTTTATTTAATAGTCACACCTCAAATCACCGACCATCCTGAAATCGGCTTTCAGTATCTCGGAAAGCAACTTGAAGGGGAGGCATTCCGGGCTTTGCAGGACGCATCAAGGACGGTAGATACCGATTATTTCACAGAAAACGAGATAAAAACCCTCAAAACTTCCTACAACTATTTTTGGCTCCCGATCGAATACCATCTTCAGGGGGTAAAAAAGATATATTTTTCGGCTGACGGGGTGTACCATAAAATAAATCCGGCTGTTTTAATTAATCCCGCAACGGGCAAATATCTGTATGAAGAATATGAGATAGAATATGTAACGAGCACAAGGGTTTTGGCAGGGAAGGAAAAAAAGCGCGGTGAAGGAAAAGGAAACTGGCTGTTTGGATATCCCGATCTGTACAATTTCGAATTTGATCGGACCAAATCTGTAAACCAGGAAAGCGACCGGAGTATGATACCGGTCGAAGCGGGAAATGACATAAAAAGATACTGGCTTTCTGACATCCCAGGAACAAAAAGGGAAGTGGAGACCATCGATTCATTAATCAAGGTTCGCGGTTTGGAATCTCATCTTTTTACAGGTGCAGATGCAAACGAGTCAAAAATCAAACAAATAAAACTTCCCCGGGTGCTGCACATAGCCTCCCACGGATATTTCATTAAAGACGAGGATGTGGCTGATGACAAAGTCTACGGATTCGACAGGGGAGTAGTTGCCCAAAATCCTCTACTGAGGTCAGGTCTGTTTCTTGCCGGTGCTGGAGTGTTTTTAGACAGCGATCCGTTTCAGTGGAAAAGCCCTGAAAACGGTATCCTTACCGCACAGGAATGTCTGAATCTGGATCTCGCCACAACTAATCTTGTGGTACTCTCGGCGTGCGAGACAGGTCTGGGAACCGTTCAAAACGCGGAGGGGGTTTACGGTCTTCAAAGAGCTCTTATGGTCGCGGGTGCTGAAAGTGTCATTATGAGTCTCTGGAGGGTGCACGATACCGCAACTATGGAGTTTATGGTGAGCTTTTATTCAAACTGGGTGACGACAGGTGACAAGTTGCGTGCATTCGACATGGCAAGAACTGAAATCAGAAACAAATACAAACTCCCGTATTATTGGGGTGCATTTGTCTTAATTCAGGATTAATTCAGAAAATTTGGCGGTCAATATTCCCGCAACCCCAATTAGATTTGATGAACAGCTAATTTCTGTTTAAATTTGCATATTAATTAATCAAAAAAACGAGACTTATGGGCAGGATATTTGAGACGCGTAAACATACAATGTTTGCTCGCTATGCCAAAATGTCGGTTGCATTTAATCGTGCAAGAAAAGAAATAGAAATTGCGGTGAAAGCCGGTGGTCCCGATCCTTCCACCAATTCGAAACTCAGACTGGCAATGCAAAACGCCAAAAGCGTCAACATGCCTAAGGACAGAGTTGAAGCTGCCATCAAAAGAGCTTCGAACAAGGACACAACAGGGTATCAGGAAATTACCTACGAGGGAATCGGACCTCACGGTATCTATGTAATTGTTGCATGTGCCACCGACAACACCACCAGAACAGTTGCAAATGTGCGGCACCACTTCAAAAAAGGGAACGGCACTCTTGGAAATTCAGGAAGTGTTGCATTCAATTTTGAGCACAAGGCATTCTTCAAGTTGAAGAGAGCTTCCGTGGCTGATGTCGATGAACTCGAGCTTGAACTTATCGATTTCGGTTTGGATGAACTGGACAGTGACGATGATTTCGTTTACATCTATTGTCCTTATGAGGAATTCGGCAAAATGCAGAAAGCCCTCGAAGACAAGGGTGTTGAAGTGGAGAGCGCCGAGCTTCAGTACATCCCAAACATGTATAAGGAACTCGATGAAGAGCAGAGAAAAGAGATGACCGAACTCATCGATCTCCTCGAAGATGACGAAGATGTGGTGGCTGTTTACCATAACATGCAAACATAATTTCGGCTAAAACTTTATAAAAGAGGCTGTCTGATTTCAGGCAGCCTTTTTTTTTATGTTTGAGGTATTTTAAGGGGATACATTGAGACGCAGAGCAAGCAATAAACCACAGAGCGCACAGAGACCACAGAGTTATCCCTTGCGGCGACATATTGAGAGGGTACGCAGATACACGCGGATTAAACAGATTTACGCTGAGCAGGATTTTAAATAGTTCCACGGATATCACGGATTGGACACAGATTCCACGGATAGGATTTTTAGACCTTGTTGCGACATGTGTGTAGGGTACGCAGATACACGCAGATTAAACAGATTTACGCAGAGCAGGATTTTAAATAGTTCCACGGATATCACGGATTGGACACGGATTCCACATATAAAAGGTTGAAAGTCAAGAGATAAAATTCTCCTGCTCAACCTTTTTGCGAAAAAGGTCTCCAAAAAATGCGAAGTTGTTCTACAGTTATCTTCGACTTTCCTATGTCCAGTTGGGTCGAACGCTTTATTTCTTTATCATCGGTTATGCCAGAACGATCCGAAAACTCTTACGGATCAGTTCGAAGCACCAAACACATATTATGAGTCCAGCCGGGAACATCCCGGGTTAGCCTTAACATAGAAGGCCCTCAGAAATTAAACAGTGCCCGTTGACTGTTCCATTCACAGTAAAAAGAGGGTTAGTGAAGTGTTTAATTCTTCACACCAGTAATCCGTGGGTTACAGCCCGGGGGCTCGAACTAAAAAGAACAAGGTCGAAAAATAAACAAAAACAGAGAGACGACAAACCTCCAATCACGGATGAGGGTTAAATAAGCCACTAATCCGACGGGTTTGGTTCAGCGTCCCTCAACAAAATTAAAATCTTACAGATCTCGTAAACGATATAATATCAAAAGGTGTTTTATTCTTTAGCATTTGAAAGACAGCAACTGCAAGTTTGTGTGCGAGAGTGGCTCTTGCAACAGGTGCCCCTTTCTTCTTTGTAAGTTTCTTATAATAGGCACTGATTTGGGGGGAGTGTCTAATAGCCAAGCAGGCACCTTGTGAGTATGCCCACTTTAAGAAAGTATTACCTGACTTCTGATTCTTGCCATCCACTGTTTTACCAGAGGAACTTCTTTGAGTGTGAACCACTCTACAGTAGGAGGAGTAATTCTGTATCGATTTGAATCGTTTGATGTCCCCGGTCTCACAGAGGATGGTCATTCCGAGAACGAATCCTATTCCGGGAATTGAGGTAACCAATTTTAACTGTGAAGACATATTCAGTCGAATGATTTCGAGAGAAGTATTCTCCAGTTTATTAATTGATGATTCCATGAAAAGTATGTCGTCGTGTAATTGCTGAAAGACGAGTTTGAGAGCCGGATCAGAGGCAGAACGAATATATTCTTCTCTTAGAGATGAATTATGAGCCGGGTTGATTGCAATAGCGGGAGACCAGCCAAAGTGTTGGAGAAGTTTGATGTAGAATCTGGTGTAAAGAGAACCTCTGAGTCTGGCAGCTTTAAGTCTTTCTCTAAATAAATCCCTTAGTCCCCTGAGTTGAGGAGGAAATGCGTATGCGAAGGGGAAGGTACCATTTCTCATCAATTGAGCAATGTGATAGGAGTCGAGCTTGTCATCTTTCTTCTTATGAACACCGACTCTCATATAGAGTGCATGTCCAAGACAGAATTGTATATTATCATTTTCACAGGCATCTTGAAGCCAGTAGTAGTTAAAGGTTGATTCAACACCTACCGCGACATCAGGGAAGAAGGGGCTGATCTCTTGACGGAGGTCTTGATAAGTAGCAGGTATTCTTTTGTGAACATGAATTTTATTCATAATATCAACAAGGCAGATAAACATATTATCTTTGTGAAGGTCAATTCCGCAAAAATATTTTGCATTGATTGTTTGACTATACATTTTGGGTTCTCCATTTCTTGTTAGTTTACAGTGGTATGGTAACTTACAAAATTTCGGAGAACCTTGTTGTTAATATCACGGATTGGATTTTGAGCCCTTGTGGCGACATGTGTGTAGGGGACGCAAATACACGCAGATTAAACATGCCAAAGGCATCCCTTCGGGAGGTTTACGCAGAGGATTTCTTTACATATGCTTCAGCCTTCATTGCGGCAACTGCTACCAAAACGGATCCTGTGGCAATTATGACACCGATAAAAACTCCGCCGGCAGGATCATCGCTGTTGCTTGAAAGGATGAAGACTTCTCCGATAGTGACAAAAGCGATGGTTAGTATCGCACAAATTTTTATTACTCGAAGTGATTTTAGTACCGCTTCCGATTGTTTTATGTTTTGTCCGTAAAGCCTTGAGAGTTTAAAACCCTGATAAAGTGCAGTGAAAAAAGGGATTGAAGCCAAATATGCAAACGCAAGAAACGGATCGTTGAAGTAAATTTGGAAGAGGGTGGAGTGAGCGTTTCTCCCCTCGAGGTGGGGTTCCCAAAGCATAAAAACAAAAGCGGCGAGCCCGGTAATGATGATGGCAGCTTGAAGGGAGATTGAGATTTTTTTCATTTTGCGATATCTCAGAAAATTTATCGGCAAAATAAAGCCATCTTTGGTCGATAAATCAGGGTGGAATTTAAAAAAGTCAAAACCCTCATCTTCAGAAGAAAATGAGGGTTTTTTTGTGACCCCAAGGGGATTCGAACCCCTATTACCGCCGTGAAAGGGCGATGTCCTAACCTTTAGACGATGGGGCCATCTAAAGTAACAACAAAACAAGTTTATTCAAAAGTTCCGGAACAAAATTCTTGTGAGCCCGAGTGGACTCGAACCACTAACCCTCAGCTTAGAAGGCTGATGCTCTATCCGATTGAGCTACGGGCCCATAGAAAATCATCAGATAACTGGATTTGTCGGGGTAGCAGGATTCGAACCTGCGACCTCCTGGTCCCAAACCAGGCGCGCTAGCCGGGCTACGCTATACCCCGATATAAGATTTTGGTATCTATGGGCAGTATTTTCTGCCGCAAACATTATGTTACAGAACTAAAAATAAACAGACTACAAATATAGGGTTCCCGGCAAATTTATCCAAACATTTTTTGAATTTTTCTTAAAATTTGTTTCAATATTTTTTGAGGCATCAGGTACAGGCAAAAAAATTGCACGAAACTATTACTCCTTCATTTCGTATAAATAGGTAAATTTAGAGTTTGATTTTTGAAATTCTTATTATGAGGAAATAATGTCGCGACTTTTAAGTGGCCTGTTGTGTTTAATTTTGCTTCAATTCGGTTTAATGGCTCAAAACGGGTATAAGGAACTGCTTTTGGAGGGGGATAAGTTGCTGAACAAACGCCCGCCCGATGTATTGAATGCCCGCATGAAATATCTTGAAGCTCTCAATCTGGAGAAAAACGACCCTGAAGTTTACATAAAAATTGCGATTACTTTCATTTATGCAAAAGATGAAAGAAGTGCAAATATGAATCTGGATCAGGGACTTAAGTTGTTCAAAGAGGGAAAATCGAACATGAAAGCCATCCTGACCTACTACAAGGGGATGGTAAAAGAGTTTGTCCCGCCCGATACAAAAGACACAAACAAGATAAAGAAGCACTTCTCCGAGGCGATTAAGTATTATCTTGAATCGCTTGATTACCTCGAAGTACCCGTTTTCAGATGGAATGATTTTGACTTTTCGAAAGTAAACATTTACAACGATGTCGGCAGGGTATCGATGATGATAAATGATGCCGCAAACGGGAAAAAATACTTCCAGTTGTGTCTTGATGCAATCGGACCTGACAAGGAAAACAAATATTACACCATTTCCCATTTCGGGCTGGCGCAAATTTATAAATTCGTCGGGATTCTCGACAGTTCCGTGCACCACTTCAACAAGGTTTTGGAAGTGGATCCGAAAAACATCAACGCTTTGAGCGAACTTTACGGGATGTATTTTGATGCAGGTGACTACGACAAGGGGTTTACTGTTGTGAACAGAATCGATTCGATGATGACGGTCACTTATGATGGCTTGATGAAGAGGAAAGATGCTCCGAAAGATTCCATCCAGTACATAGCGAATATCATTTACAATACGAAGATGGAGAAGGGGCACCTCAAGTTCAATTCCAAGTCGTACGAGGAGTCGCTGAATTTTTATGCGGAGGCATATAAGTACAAAAAGAACAAAAAACTGATTGAACTGTTGAAAAAGATGACAATTCTGAACGAGATGGCAAAAAGCGGGTGGATGCCTGTCGTGAAGGATGCACAGTTTATCAAACACGGAAATGAATATTTCTTTTATTCACCCAATGAACTTAAGACCAACGCCGATTCAAGCATCACAGCCACTATCAAATCAGTTGTGACAGCGGATGTCGACTTGAACATGTTGAATGTTTTCCAGTCAGAGTTTGATCAGACCGCTCCCGACAATATCGACAAGGTATTAAAGAGTATGTATGGACAGAACGAGTATAACTGGACTATCGTCTGCGGGAAAAACGATTTTGTTCAAAATTTCGAAAAGAAATTTGATCCAACAGGAAAGGATGTGTCGAAACCGGGTTCATCCAAACCTGTAAACAAGACAGCAACTTCGGACAGTTTTGAACTCGACATACTGAAATTTCTTTGCAGAGCTTCAGGAAAATAACTTGAGTGCCTCATTATTTCTGCTTAAAAGGTATCTGAAGCCCGGCAACAAGTCGAAGACCTATACATTTTTCTCGCTGGCTGCACTTGCCGGTATTGCCCTTGGTGTGACAACACTCGTTGTTGCCTTGAGTGTGCTTGAAGGATATGAGAAAGTGATCAGCGAAAAACTTGTTACTTTCGATTCCGACATACAGGTTTACGGATATGGCAATCAGGATTTACCCGAGCCGGAAAAGGCAGAAAAAACAATTAGAACGATAACCGGTTCCGGTCTTCAATCGATAGAATTCGGTGCACAGAAAATATGTATTCTGGGGAAAAGCAGAATAAATGAAGGTGTCACTCTGAAGGGGATAACCGACGGTTACCTCGAGAAGAGAGAAGGATTAAAGCTGGTAGCCGGCAGTTTCGATTTGGGGCTTGATGACGATTCACTGAACCGGGTGGTAATCGGAAAGACTCTCGCGACAAAACTCAGGGTAAAACCGGGTGATGTTGTAAATTTCTTCGCAATCAATGCTGTAGATCTAAAGAGTATGACTGCACTTCCTGCTGTTGAAAATTTCTTTGTTTCGGGAATCTATCAGACCGGAATGGGGAAGTATGACGATGCTTTTGCTTATACAGCCATTTCACAGTTGCAAAGATTGTATGAGATGGACGACAAGATCAATCTGATTGAAGTGAAGTTGAAGCGGGGGATACCTGCAGATTCTTTGAAAAATGAACTGCAACAGGCGCTGGGGCATCCGTTTTTCGCTGTCACTTTTGTTGATGCCAACAGGCAAATGTTCAACTGGATAGAATTGCAGCGGAAACCGATTCCGATTGTGCTGGGTCTGATTATTGTGGTTGCGGCATTTAACATAATCAGTGCACTTTTGATGCTTGTTCTCGACAAGACGAACACCATCGGTACACTGAAAGCAATCGGAGCCTCACCCGGATTTATTACGAGGATATTCCTTGTCAGAGGTCTGCTCCTTGGAATTGGAGGTGCAATAGCCGGCGTAATATTTGGTTACATCCTCTGTTATATTCAGATGGAATTTGGACTTGTGCAACTGAATCCGACGATTTATTTTGTCGATAAAGTACCGATATCGATAAACGGCACATATTTTCTGACCGTCTTTGGAGTTTCGGTTGGGCTAAGCATCCTGTCGTCTCTCATTCCCGCATTTGCTGCATCAAGGATTGATCCTGTGAAAGCTTTGAGGTTCAATTGAAAACAGGATCACTGTCACTTTTCTTTGCTTTGCGATACCTTCTGAGCAAGCGACATATCAATTTTATTTCGATCATTTCATTCCTGTCGATTGGCGGAATTACGCTCGGTGTTGCGGCTTTAATCATAGTGCTTGCAATTTTCAACGGATTTGCCGGGATGGTACGGTCATTCCTGGTAAGCTTTGAGCCTCATCTCCGTATTGAGTCAATAGCTGAGGACCCGGGAGCATCACTCGATTCTGTAAAGCGCTACATCGAACAAAGTCCCTACAAAGACAGCTTTTCCGGATTTGTAGAAGGGAAGACCGCAGTAATTTCTAAGGATTACAACAGAATTGCCAGGCTAAAAGGAATTGATCCGGGAAAAGGGAAAGATGTTTACGGGATAAAAGAGGCACTTTGGTCGGGAGAGTATAATTTTTCAGGCGAGTCAGGTGCTGCATTTATCGGAATAAATCTTTCGGAAAAATTAGGTTTGGGAATTGGTGATACTCTTACAGTTTTATCACCTGCAGGTATCGAGAACCTTGTTTCAGGTGCGGGGAATGTCCAGAATATTCAGTTGATTGTGAGAGGCATTTACCAGTCGAAAAACAACGAGTATGATGGAGAATATATTTTTACCGATCTTGAGCACGCCGGGTTTGTCCTCGGTTACGGTGAGGAAGTACAGGGATATGAAATCAGGTTTGATGACTACAGAAAAGCCGACGGGCTAAAGGAGATTCTGAGTGAAAAGTTCGGCACAAAGGATCTGGTTTTTTCCACATGGTACGACCTCCACAGCGATATTTACAATGTGATGATGCTGGAAAGACTTGTTGCCTGGTTTCTGTTGTCGCTGATTATTCTGGTTGCAGTGTTTAATATTCTTGCATCTCTTACCATGTCGGTAATGGAGAAAAAGAGGGATATCGGTGTCTTGACTGCCATGGGAATGGACAAATCGACGATTATACGAATTTTTGTCATTCAGGGTTTTCTTACCGGTGTGATTGGTACGCTTGCAGGCGGGCTCATTGGATTTGGACTTTACTACCTGCAAATCAACTATCATATAATTGCTCTCGATCCGTTGCGTTTCAAAATGGCATACATGCCGATGGAGCTCAATTTAATTGATTATTTCCTCATTTTGTCAGCTTCAATCGGGCTGTCACTTCTGGCTTCCATATATCCCGCTAAAAAAGCAGCAGAAATTGATCCGATTGATGCAATAAGGTGGGAGTGATTTTTTTCAGGAATTTATTTTTAGTGCAAAATCAAGAACTGCTATGGCAGAACAGATCAGAAATTAAATTTGAACAGTATGAACAAAATAATTAACGGCAGCGGACTTGTGAAGTCCTACAGAGTCTCAAAACAAAACACACTTGAAGTTTTGAAAGGTGTTGACATTTCGATTCCGGAGAACAAAATTTCCGTAATCGTTGGTGCTTCAGGTGCGGGAAAAAGCACACTGCTCCATATTATCAGCGGACTTGATAAACCCGATGCCGGAAGCGTGAACATAATGGGGACGGATATTTTTTCGTTGAGTCAGAAGAAGCTCTCGAAATTCAGGAACGAAAACATAGGATTTGTTTTTCAGTTTCATCACCTGTTACCCGAGTTTACTGCACTTGAAAATGTTGCGATTCCAATGTTGATTGCCGGAAAAGGGAAGAAGGAAGCCTTCGAAAAAGCTCTTCAACTCATTTCCATTACAGGTCTAGAATCGCGAAAAAACCACAAACCGGCAGAAATGTCGGGCGGCGAACAGCAGAGGGCAGCCCTCGCAAGAGCTCTGAGCAACGATCCAAAAGTCATTCTCGCCGATGAGCCCACCGGAAACCTCGATTCCAACAACGCGAACGCAATAAATGACCTGTTCCTCAAGCTCAGAGATGAATTCGGAAAAACCTTCGTAATCGTCACGCACAATAAAGACCTCATGGCTATCGGCGACAACCTCATCGAAATGGCGGATGGAAGAGTGGTTATTTATTAGTTATTAGTTTTGAGTTATTAATTGGATTGGACGCAGATACCCGCAGATTAGACGGAGTTTCGCAGAGAGGGGAATTGGAACACGGATGAAACGGATTAAACACGGATTTCGAGGATGTAAAATTCGAAATCCGAAATTTTATTCTTCTGAAAAGGAGCGACAATCGTCTCGATTGTCCAACCGACAAACCTTATGTTATGACTACAAATAGAACCTGACATCTCAACCTAAAAACTCGCCCAGGCGAGTTGAACAGACATGGGATGGGGGGTTTTCTACGAACATGTCACTCGCCCAAGCGAGTTGAACAGACATGGGATGGCTGGTTTTCTACGAACATGTCACTCGCCCAGGCGAGTTGAACAGAAGGGGAATGGCTGGTTTTCTACGAACATGTCACTCGCCCAGGCGAGTTGATCAGAAAGGGGATGGGTGGTTTTCTACGAACATGTCACTCGCCCAGGCGAATTGAACAGAAGGGGAATGGCTGGTTTTCTACGAACATGTCACTCGCCCAGGCGAATTGAACAGACAGGGGATGGGTGGTTTTCTACGAACATGTCACCTGCCCAGGCAGGTTTTTTAGATGTTGTCCGGAGGTTTTTTCAAACTTCATACCTCAAACTTCAAACATAAAAAAAGGCTGCCCCTTGCGAGACAGCCTTTTGTTTTAATTAATCGGCAAACCGCTTAGTAATCGATATCATTTCCGAAGATACGAAGTTTACCATCGACATGTACTCTGGTTGAATCGACAGTCCAGGTATTTGTTGTGGCATTGTATTTCGTGGAGTTATGACATCCTGTGCAATTGTTTGCAAATGAGCCCTGAATGTGGGTTCCTTTTGGTAAAGGATTTCCTGTTGCAGGATCTCCATGGCAACTGCCGCATTTCTTTCCATTTACTCCATCTGTCCATTTAACCGCATTTGTAAGATTACCGTTTTTGAAGTAACCATGGCAGTAGGTGTTTGCACAACCTGTTGCAGTTGAATATGTTGGCGCAGGAGTATAAGTTGGCAGGGAAGCTGCATAATTGGGTGTACCCGGCTTATTCGACTGGGTTTTGGTGAAAGTACCAAATACAATTTCCGCAGGATCATCGGGATTGTCAATATGACCGGCAGCATAATATGTTGCAGGAACAGTATGACACTCGACGCAGGCAACTTTTTTACCCTGGACATTTACATAGAGATGTGGATTATGTGCACCGTTTGCAGTAGGAGCAATAACTGACGGGTCTCTGTAACTTCCATGGCATGTATTGCATGCTTCAGGTCCCTTTGGCTGAGTGTGGCATTTTAAGCATGAAGCACTTGCTCCCATGATTCCGCCGGCATAATTACTGCCATGACATGCTGTACACGGCTTCATATTATACTTCTGATTTTTGATCAGAACGGAGTGATGGTCGGGTGCACCTCTTTTAACAATTCCTTCGGTATGAGCATTGACAGCGGGAGCTGCAGGAATGTCTTCCTTCAACTTACTGCAACCTGCAAAGAGGAACGCTAATGATACGGACAACAAAACAGAATAAAAATATAACTTTTTCATTTACTTAACCTCGGCGATTATTTATGGCAATAACCGCAGAATCCTATACCGGTTATTCCGTTAGGTTTTGCGTTTGCATCAGTGTGACAATTGTAGCAGACTGAATTCATGTCTTTATGCCAGTCTCCATTTTCGCTTCTCATGAATCCGGAAAGGTGAGTTTTCGGATTGGTTCCTTTGATACCGTCAGCATCGTTATGACACTGTACACAGACAGGATCAGCACCTGATGCATCGTGGCAGGAAGCACATGAACCAAGGTCTCTTTTAGCCAGCAGTGCATGTTCACCACCACCCGAGCCAACACCAATCATAACAAAATTGGTTTTTGTATGGGAGTAGGGGACGAACCCTGCCTGAGCAAAATCGCCGCCTTTTTGGTTGTGGCAGGTAGAGCAGAAAGTTTCAGTCTGGTGGCAGGTCTGACAATCAGAGGCTTTTCCCTTAAAATCGATTCCATGGGAGAATCTGTAGTTAAGATCGTGCACTCTGGAAAGTTTTTGAACCTTTGCTCCATCGGTGAAATTGCTTCCTTCGCTTGGTTTGTAGAAACTTTCGCCTGTATTGCCTTCCGTCATAACTGAATTGGCAAGATGGCAATCCTGGCATGTTGAATTATCGTGGCACATCATGCAGTTGGCTCCAGGAGCCATGGCAGCAAATTTGTGTCTGGTCGAGAATTCAGCAAGCTTGTGGGTCTGAGGAATCAGACTTGCAGTGGAGATGTGGCAGGCTTCACATGCATTGGTAGCAAGTTTGGTTTCTGCGTGACATGTCCAGCAGGCTTCCATTGTCGGATTGTATTTCCCTCTTATTTCGACGCCTGTTGAAAGGTTCACATCTTTATGACATCCGAGACACTTCTCTCCATTTTTTGCAAGAGGAGCATTTTTAAGATGAAAAGCGTGGTTGAAAATAAGGCCTGATGTTTTTTGTTTAAGAGGTTCGTAAACATCTTCGTAGTGGCATGTGCCGCATTTGTCGGAATTTTCGACATCGTGGCAGCTTGCGCAGACTGATTTCTCGGGCAGCATTCTTTGGTTAAGAGAAGTAGCGGTTGTTATTCCGGTATGGCAATCCGCACATTCCATTACTGATGAATGGAGCTCGTGTGAAAATTTGATGACCTTTGATGTTGAATCTGAAGTCAGGTGGCTTCTTGAAGTAAAAGCCGAAAAGAGCAGAAACGCAACAGCAAGGATCGTCAGACTTGAGTAAATATATTTTGTTTTCATAGCCATCTATCTAAAAAATTGTGTTAAACCAGTAATTAGCTTTGAAGAACATTCTGAGATCGTTCTTGTATATTTTGTTGTTCAGGTATTGAGCCTGAAGGTCGAAAGACAACCATCTGATGGCTCTGATATTCAGACCCCCCATAATTGTTGTCAGACTGTTTGTTTCTGCGTCAGGAGAGAGTTTATAACTCGTATAAGCAATTCCTGCTGAAGGGGTAATAAGCCCGTCGAAAAGCGACTTGGCGAGATACAACGAAATTGCATCCTGTTCACCGGCATAACCCATACTTTTTCTGTAGCTCAATGAGCCAAAGTTTGTGTTTGCAGAGATTGTGAACCTGCTTGCATTATCGCCCTGATAGCTTACAACTCCAACTCTACCGTTGAGTGTGATGCTTTTCGTCAGGTCGTATCCGGCACCGATTTCAAGTTCTGTGGTGTTGGCAAAATCGAACACAGAGAAGATTGAATTGTATCTGATCCTTGGTGCGAGGTAGTTATAATAGACATTGAAATGCCAGTTTTTCACAGGACTTGAGACACCATCGAACTCAATTCTGGATGTTTTCTGATAATTCATGTCATATTCATATCTTGCGTTGAACTGAAAGCCTTCGCCCTGATCATACGAGATTCTTCCCTGGAGGAATTTATACTGGTTCGATTTTTCCTGAATCAGCACCGAGATGGGGTTGAAAGCGTCATCAAGACGGGTAGCCGTATATGAATAAGGCTTAAAGTTCTTGACGAATCCACCAACACCAATGAGCAGTTGTGGGATAATCTGAGCCTTCAATTCTCCACCGAGTAAATAGTCGTCTTTCCAACTGTCGGTGATCTCAAGTTTCTGGTAAGCAGGGACATTTCCGCCATACCATGCATCGAGTCCGAACATTTTGTAAGCTGCATTTACCGAAACACCATCGAAAACCCCGCCGGCAATTGTTGAAAAGACAGGTTGTCTTCCAATCTTCACAGTTGCTATGTCAAAAAGTTTTCTGGCTTCAAAATAGAGGTTATAGACCCTCAATCTTGAATCGGCGCTTGTATTGAAGTAATTCTCGTAATTTAAATGAGTCCTTAAAGAGAATTTTTCGTAATTCAGATTAAGGATCGCAGAATGGTAACCTCTGGCTTGGAAGTCGGAGGTGGCAGGGGCATCATATCTCTCAAACATGTAGACAGATGAACTGATCCTGCCGTTTATACTCTGGCCAAACACAGGTGCTGCCAGGATGAGGAGGACAAAAAGTGTGGAAATTGTTCGCATAAAATAGAACCGATATAATTATAACAATTTTGAGATACTAAAAATTAAGGTATTTTTCTGACTCCTGCAAATTAAATCTTTGAAAACTCAAAAATATTTTTTTTAAGGAGGGAAAAATCTAAATTTTCATTGTTTTAATATACTAAATTATTATAATTTAACACTACGAATTCATTTTTTTATTTAAGAAACTTAAAATGAAAAAGATTACCGGAAGCTTAAGCTTCAAACTGGTCTTCATCACTTCTGCGGTTTTGGTGATTATGCTTGTTACACAGACACTTCTAACTACGGCAAAACTGCGTGAAGACATGATCGAATCACTCTCCACAAATGCCTACAATCTTAGCGAATTGATAAAAAATTCAACACGGTACAGCATGATTCTTAATTCCAAAGAACATGTGAATGAAATATTTAAAAATCTTGAGAAAAAGGATGGAATCCTCTCCATTAAGCTTTATGACAAAGAAGGATTTGTGAGATTTGCAGGTGACAAGAAATATCTGAAGCAGAGTGTCAGCATAAAGTCGGACATTTGCTCGCCATGCCATTCAACGGATCAGAGACCACTTGAGAAACTGTCGCTGATTGACCGCAGAAGGATAGTGAATGACGGAACGAACAAATATATGCTTTTGCTGAATCCGATTGAAAACGAAAAAGACTGTTCCACTTCCGGTTGTCACTCCGATGCACACAGCTCGAAAATTCTCGGAATTCTTGAAGTAAAGATGTCGCTTGAGAATATCGATGACATAGTTGAGGCGAATATCGAGACGGTAATCACAAACTCGCTGGTCGGGATGACGGTGATTTCGATACTGACAGCTCTACTTGTTACATTTCTCGTGGTAAGACCGATTAAAAAAATAACCAAAGGTATCGGACAGATTGCGGGTGGCAATCTTAATTACAGGATCAAATTAAACAGCAACGATGAGTTTGGTGAAATGGCATCCCAGTTTAACGACATGTCAATGAAGCTTGACTCTGCATACAAAGAGATAAAAGAGTGGAACGATACACTTAATACAAAGATCGAAGAAAAAACCGACGAGCTCAAAAATGTATATGCCGGCATAATTCAGGTTGAAAAACTTGCATCACTCGGAAAGCTGTCTGCAACGGTGGCGCACGAGTTAAACAATCCTCTCGCCGGGATATTAAACTATTCGAGACTGATAATAAAGAAATTGAACAAACTCGAAAACAAAACTGAATTCGAAGACATTATAAAATTCCTGATGCTGATTGCCGAAGAATCAGAAAGATGCGGGGGTATTGTTAAAGATCTTCTCCTCTTCTCGCACCGGGGTGACGAGCAGTATCTTTATTCCAATCTTGCTGAGATTATCACCCGGTCAGAGATGCTGATCAACCACCACCTCGAGATAAACAGGATAAAACTTGTAAAAGAAATTCCCACAGAACCCGTAATTGTGAACGGTAATCCTCAGAAAATTCAACAGGTAATTCTATCACTTCTGATTAATGCCATCGAGGCAATGAGCGGTGGAGGCACAATTACAATTAAAGTGGATGATGCAGGGGAACATATTGATCTTAGAATTATTGACCAGGGATGTGGTATCGCAGAGAAAGATTTACCCCACATCTTTGAACCATTTTACTCGACAAAAGAAGCAGTCAGAGGTACAGGACTCGGATTGTCGGTTGTGTATGGAATCATTCATGCACACGAAGGAAATGTCGAGGTTGAGAAGACCTCGAACAGCGGAACAACAATTTTGATAACATTGCCGAAAGTTAAATAATGGGAAAGAAAATTCTTGTAGTTGACGATGAAAAAATATTCAGGGAATCGCTTTTTCACTGGTTTGAAGAGGAAGGATTCGAAGTAACCCCTGTGGACAGCGGGGAAGAGGCTCTAAAAGTATATGATGTGGACAAATTTGACATTGTGTTGCTCGATATTAAAATGCCCGGAATGAGCGGTCTTGAACTTCTTGCAAAAATAAAACAGATTGACATTCATGCAACAGTGATAATGATAACGGCTTTTGCTTCTGTCACAACAGCCATTCAGGCATTGAAAGAGGGTGCATACGATTATGTAACAAAACCTGTGGATCCCGATGAACTTACTCATCTGATTCATAAGGCTTTGAAAGACAGGGAACTGGTTAATGAAAACAGAAAGTTGAAGGAGCGGATTGAAGACCTTATAAAGCCTGACAATCTTATCGGCGAATCTCCCGAAATGCGGAAGATTTATGAACTGATCAATACTGTTGCAGGTGCGGACACCACTGTGCTTATTTACGGTGAGAGCGGGACGGGAAAGGAACTCGTCGCAAAGGCGATTCACATAAATTCTCCCAGAAAATATTTCCCTATGATAACAGTTAATTGCGGTGCACTTCCCGAATCACTTCTCGAAAGTGAACTGTTTGGTCATGAAAGAGGTGCATTTACAGGTGCACAGTATAAGAGAAAAGGGAAGTTTGAACTTGCCGACAACGGCACAATTTTTCTGGATGAAATCGGACTCGTTTCGCCAAAAACACAAATCGACCTTCTGCGGGTTATTGAATCGAAACAGTTCACCCGTGTAGGTGGAAATGATTTGATTTCGAGTAATTTCAGGGTGATCTGTGCTACGAATGAATCTCTTGAGGAGATGGTAAAAGATGGCAGGTTCAGGGAAGACCTTTATTACCGGCTTAATGTTTTCAGCATTACAATACCACCACTCCGGGAGAGGAAAGAGGATATTCCCCATCTGGCTGAGCATTTTCTGACCAAATTTGCATCGGGAATGAACCGGAACATTAAAGGGATTTCAAAAGATGCAATGGAGTTCCTGCAGTCATATCCCTGGCCCGGAAATGTGAGGGAACTGGAGAATGCCATCGAAAGAGCCGTTGTAATGAGAAGGAGCGGTGAGATAAAGCCCGATGACCTTCCTTTCAATATTCATGCTCAAAAATCGGATGAGGAAGAGGCTTTGGAAATAGTCGAGAAGAAACACATCATCAGGATGCTGGAGAAGTACGGGTTTAATATCTCAAAAGTTGCCAAGGTACTCGGAATTGACAGAGTTACCTTATACAACAAGATGAGTAAATACAACATCGAACGCTGATTCCTGCAGGGATGCAAGATTGTTAAAAAACTTCTTCTCAAAAAAGAACAACAGGAAGATTTTCGAGATCGAGTTTCTCGGCTTTACGGATTCAATTCTCTTTAAGAAAATCAAAGCTGACATTGAAATGAGACTTCCTCTGGAGGTACATCAATATGAATCACTGTTCGATTTGGAATCAGCTCTGAATGAGGAGAGGAATCAGTATTATACACCTGACATCCTGCAGCACCTTGTGATCACTCATAACGGAAACACTGCCTTCCGAATGGCGCTGCTGAATGTGGATCTCTTTAATCCGGTGTTCAAATATGTTTATGGTGAGGCACAACTGAGGGGCAAACTCTCAGTTGTTTCCCTCTTCAGACTTCATGAGGAACTCTACACAGGTGAAGCTGACTTCGACCTGCTCTTTACCCGCACTCTGAAAGAGATATATCATGAACTGGGGCATAACATGGGTTTGGTTCACTGCCTCGAGTGGGATTGTGTTATGCACACATCAACTTCGGTGGAAGAAATAGATATTAAAGGGGGATTTTACTGTCCCGAATGCTTCAAAAAAATAAATATTTCGTAAATTTAAGTTCATATTTTTTACATACGGACATTACCAATGAATTTACGATTCCTGACTACAACATCTTCAAATATTCCCGCCGGATTTCGAATTATTTTTTCGCTTTTTCTATTACTTCCTCTGTTTACTTTGCTGACAGGTTGTTCAAAAGAGGAAAAACCTGCTGAGACACAGACCGTGGAACAACCGGCAATCAAGGGATTCCGCTCGGCGCAATGGGGGATGACGGCGGATGAGGTGAAAAAAGTCGAAAAGCTGAAGGTAACCAAAGATGATTCCACTGCACTCGTGTTTTCCGGCGAAGTTTACGGTTACAAGGCTGAAGTATTCTACTTTTTTGATGAGTCGGGAAGCCTGTTCTCAGGAACAGTCAAATTTGTGGTTGATGAAAAAAATCCTGACGGGGCAGTTTCCATCTACAAGGCAGTAAAATCGGAACTTGAAAAACAACTCGGAAAACCTTCAGTGGATGAAGTGCTGCTCAACGATTCATCGAAGACGGAAGACTTAAAATCCCCCGGTGCGGGTTTAATGACTGAGAATAAAATCTACACTACTGACTGGAACGACAATCCCGGAACTCAAATTGGGATGATTCTTTCAAAATTGGAGAAATCGCCACTTTCGCTCGGGATTGTGTACCAGAGAAAATAATTACCGGTATTTAGTCACCGAAGGTAATTCATGACACCGGTTCAAGCTCGACTCCGCTTACCACAGGGTGTCCGCTTTGAATCCAGGCATTGATACCACCTGTGAGGTTGGCAACATTTTCAAAACCCATTGACATCAGCAGGCTTGCAGCTATTGCAGACCTGTCACCACCGGCGCAGTGAACTACAATTGTTTTATCTGCGGGTAATCTGTCGACATGTTCAGTCAGCCAGCCCGCGAAGACATGATGAGAGCCTTCGATTCTTGCCGCAATTCTTTCAGTCTCATTGCGAACATCGAGAATAAAAATTTCATCTCTGTTATCCTCCAGGTCCTTACATGTAAACTGCTGCAGCGTTTCCAGTTCAAGTCCTGAGTCAGCAAGTTCTTCCACATCCTCCAGATAGCCGTAAATGTTATCGAGTCCGATCCTGATCAATGCTTTTGTGAGGGCTTCAATCCGGTGAGAAGGTGCAACCAGAATAAATGGATCCTGATAATTGAGTATCCATCCTGCCCATGTACTGAAAGCCGAATTATCCTGTATGTTGATGCTTCCAGGGATGTGCCCGCCTGAGAATGACAGTTTATTCCTTGTATCAATTATACGGATACCTGATTTTAGAGCATCAAGCATTCCTTCGGTATGTAATCTGCGGGGTTCAGGTACGCGGGTAAGCAAAGGTCTTGTCGCTTTATTCAATTTCTTCATCATTGCGAAATACTTTGGAGGCTCCGGTTGTCCTTCAAGCAGCGCTTCGACAAATTTCTCTTCATCATCGATCTTAAATGCCCAGTTTACGAGCTTTTCGTAGCCTACTGTCGAAGAAGGAACGGCTCCGAGAGCCTTGCCACATGCGGAGCCTGCCCCATGGGCGGGCCAAACCTGAAGATGGTCGGGGAGGGCTCTGAACTTTTTCAGAGATTGGAACATCTGGCGGGCACCTGCTTCTTTTGTGCCTGCAATTCCGGCAGCTTTTTCGAGGAGGTCAGGTCTTCCTACATCTCCGACAAAAACAAAATCACCGGTAAAGATCATTACAGGATGTGGTGAGGCAGGAGTGTCGGTCAGAATGAATGAAATATGTTCAGGTGTGTGACCGGGTGAGTGCATCACCTCGATTTTAAGATTTCCGACCATAAAGGAATCACCGTCTTTTAATCCAACATGGGGAAATGAATACTGCCAGTCGGCACCACCCTCATCCGACAAGTAAAGTTTTGCTCCAGTGACTTCAGCAAGTTCCTGTGAACCGGCGAGAAAATCAGCATGTATGTGGGTCTCGGCAATATGTGTTATTCTTAATTTTTCCTGTTCCGCAATTTTGATATAGTCTTCGATATCCCTCTTGGCATCGATAACGAGAGCTTCACCTGTTTTTTGGCAACCAACAATGTAGCTGGCATGAGCAAGTCCGGGTTCATAAATATGTTTAAAGAACATTTTTCATCTCCTTATCTTTTAGTTTCGAATTTCCAGCTCATGATGCCGCCCGAGAGGTTGAACACCTTTTCGAATCCGGCTTTTGACATCATTAAGCCTGCCTGGTAACTTCTGTTTCCGCTTCTGCAATAGATGTAGTAACTTTTGTTTTTATCCAGTTTTTCGACCTGACCTGCAAATCCTGCAGACATCAAATCGATGTGTTTTGCACCCGGTATGTATCCGGAAGCCACTTCACCTGAAGTTCTCACATCGATGACAACAGCATCGGGATCACTCTTGAACCCGTCATGAAATTCCTTCGCAGAAAGGTTTTTAACCTTGCTGTTTCCAAAAAAAAGATTTCTTAACATTTCGTTTCCTTTAGTTTTTAATAAAATCCATTCAGATACCCGGTGAGATGCATGAGTTATTCTGCCGGGTTAATTAGAGGATAAACTCCTTCAAAATCATGTAGAGGGCTACGAGCAGGATAAAGTAGCCGAACCCCTTTTTTAATGTAACCGTATCAATTTTTGGTGTAAAATATCCGCCAGTCAGTATACCTGCAATCATCAGAAGTGAAAATTTGATCAGCAGTACCCAGTCGATATGTTGTATCGTTAAAAATCCGGCAAAGAAACCGCTCAATGCATTTATCGAAATTATAAGCAGGGAAGTGCCGATTGCCTTTTTCATTTCCATGCCTGCAAAAAGAACAAGCACCGGCACGATCATGAATCCGCCTCCGGCACCAAGAAGTCCCATAACCACCCCAAGAATTGCACCCTGAGTGAAAAGACGCTTGTTGTTTTGCTCAACCACCATCTCAGAATCTCTTTTTCTTAGCATGGAGATTCCTGCATAAACAATCATGACGGCAAAAAGCCCCAAAAGAAAATTCTGCCTGGTTACCTGAAAACCGGAGTCAGAAAGCAACAGATCAGGAATGAGAGGAACAATTATTGCTCGGGTTACGACCACCATTATGAGTGAAGGCACTGCAAAATAGAGCGCCGGTTTAATGTCGATGTTCCTTGATACCATGTTCTTCGTCGCGCCAACGAGAGAAGTAGTCCCTACAACAAAGAGGGAATATGTCGTTGCTGTCAAGACATCAAGTTTGAGCAGGTATGCAAAGACAGGAACAGTGAGGATCGAACCTCCGGCACCGGTCAAACCCATAACGACTCCAACGATGAACGCAATCAGGAGGGTGATAATTTCCATTAATAATTATTTCCTTTCAGTATTAATCCGATGCATTAAGTATGGAAAAGGATTCAAACATTGGGGTGGAGAGATGTAATTTTTCAAATTCATTTAAAATAAAAAGAGGCTGTCACGGAGACAACCTCAAAATTCCGGAAATTGCAACAAGGAAAAGGGAATCAGTTCGCCACTTCAGGCTGCATATCATCGGGTCTGGTGGTAAATCTTACCTTCAGCGGGTTCTGTCCATCCTGCCCCATCACTTTTAGCTTCGATGTGGCAATCAGTTTTATTTCACCCGGAGTAACCGATTCTATGCTGAAAATACAATTCTGTGTCTCCTTCATTTGAGCGGGGATCTGGTAACCAACAAAAGAGTTGCCACCGCCACCGTTTGCCTTATCTTTTTTATAAAATGCCTGAGCATCCGTCACCACTTCGTAAAGTTCGGACGCCATGATATTATAGTATTCGAAAAGTTTTTGTTCAGAAAGGGCATTGAGATCGACCTCGATGCGGGGATAACCAAATTCAGCCACTTTCGAGTAAACCTCGGGTTGGTCTGTAAATCCAAAAATTACTTCCTTTTTTCCGCCTCTGGTATCCAAGAGGGCTGTGACTGTAAGCGGGGTTTTTGCTCCAGTCCCTGTTACATCAGCCTTGTATTGTGCCTTTCTGAAGCTTAATCCCGGTTCAGCGTTCACAATCTTTAATTCCTGAAAGAGGGTTCCCAGAAACTGCTGCAAATTTTGAAACGATTTGTCATTCACAAAATTCAGTTTAATTAGATAAATCTCCTGTTTATCGAAATAATAAAATTTCAGACCAGCAACCCCTTGAACCGAAGTCTCGAAGATTTTGAAGTCCATTTTAGAAGTGTCGAGGCTCAAAACCTTGTCGTTAACCACAGGTTTGGAAATTTTTTTTACTTTTTGAATGGATCCGGGACTGTCGAACGGGGCAAAAGGATTGACCGTTTCACCGTAAACAAGGAATTGAAGTTCTCCATCGGAGGTTTTTACAAGGAAATTGTTTAATTGTGGAAGGGCTGCCTGGCTCATCATAAGAGCCAACAGTAAAAACATCTTTACACTCGTCATGCAGAAGTCTCTTTTCTCTATTAGTCGAATAAGTTTTAAAAAAGGATTAATCAGAAAAAATCAATCCGTAATTTACGAAAACTCCTTAACTTTAAAAGTCAAACAAAAAGAAAAAAGAGAATGTTACTTTCAGCAATCGAAGTCAGAATTCTTGGTGCACTTATCGAGAAAAAGCATACAACTCCGGAATATTATCCGATGAGTTTGAACGCAATATCCAATGCATGTAATCAGAAAAGCAACCGGGATCCCGTAACTGAGTATTCGGAGGATCAAATCGAAAAATGTATCGAGCAGCTTCGAGAAAAAAGACTTGTAATTCGGGTTACAGGAGCAGGGATCAAAGTGCCCAAGTACAGGGAACTGCTGACAGAGCAACTTTCAGTGTCGCTTCCCGAAGAAGCTGTCCTTTGTATCCTGATGTTGCGGGGGGCACAAACCTCCGGAGAGATAAAAAACAGATGCGAAAGAATATATGACTTCATTGATCTGACGGCAGTGGAAGAGACAGTGGCAAAACTATCTTCGAGGGAGGATCCTCTTTGCTCTGTGGTCCCCGGAACGCGGGGAAGAGGATTGAAATACCTGCATCTTTTCTACGGGCAGCCTGAAATTCAGAAAAATGAAGATTCGATGGGCATCGGGTTCAGACCCCTGATCGAAGATGAGGTGAGATTGTTAAGGCTGGAAGTGGAGACACTCAAAGAGGAGATAGCCAGAATCAAACAGGAACTCGGGATGGAATAATTACCGGCATTTAAAACAAAAAGAGGCTGCTTGATATTGCTATCGAAACAGCCTCACAAAATTCAGATTAAGATGCTGCTAAAGCTTTGAGACCTGACTATTTTTTCTCGAGAATTTTTGCTTCTTCGATAATCACATCATATTTGTAGCCGGCGCCAAAATCCTTATCTACAGAAACCTTTCCTTCGATAAGGACAGTTTGTCCAACTTCAGGAACTTCACCGGAGGTGATGGTAAGATCGTATTCTTTTCCGGCGGCGGTTCCATCCTGAATATGAATCCAGTTGGTGTTCATAATTCCGGCGTTTACTTTCATTACTTTTCCTCTCAACTTGACTGATTTATTTTTCAGTTCATTCTTTTTGGAAAAGACTTCGGCAACGGTAACGCCACCGGGAGCTTTTTCAACTTTTACAGCTTCCTGTGGAGCGGTTTCTTTTTCAGGGTGTTTGAAGTCAGCCGGCAGTTCAGTTGCATTTCCGACTTGACCGCCGAAGGATGCTTTGTCTTTGGCAGGATCATTTACGAAAAGGATGCTTTCAAAAGTTTTTCCGGCTTCCTTGCCTTCGAAATTTTTCATTTCCATTGACTGTGTAAAATAAAGGTTTTCGCCGACTTTTGCGTCCACTTTCTGGACAGCGATCCAAATTTCGCCTGATTCCTCTTTTACTCTCATATAAGTGTAGGCTGAGGTCTGGATGATTTCGAGGATTTCTCCGCCTCTAACTGCAACAGGCACAGCTTCTTTGCTGTTAGCAGGGGTTTTTGGTGTTTCTTTGCCGCCACAGCCAGCGAAAATGAAGGCTATGGTAACTAATGCCAGGATTGTTTTTTTCATTGTACTTCCGGTTCTCTTTTTGGTTATGATATTTAAAAAATTATAAGTTATTTTAGATGCTAAATTAAAAAAATAATTTAAGAAAATGTCCACAAATTTAATAAATGACAGTATAAGAACAAACCCAAATAAAAGGTTTTTTTCGTATATTTGTCAGTACAAATAAATATTTTTTAAGCCCGGCAAACATACAATGCTTGAGACCATTCACCTGCTAAATTATTCTCTTCCGCTCCTATATGCTGTGATATTTTTTGTTTATCTTGTCGATTTTTTCAAAGATAAACCCGTATTGCACAATGTGAAGAGGATATTTTTATTCGTAACTCTGATCATTCACACTGTATATCTTCTTTTATGGACCATTCATTTTGACCATCCGCCGATAACAACAAAGTTTGAAATATTCACGGTTCTGGCCTGTTCGGTCGCCTTTTCCTATTTTTTGATAGAACTTTCCTCAGATATCAGAGCGACAGGTTCTTTTATTATACTGTTTTCGCTCGTTTTTCAAACCATATCGTCACTGTTCATACAGGATCTGATTGATGTTCCGGCGGTTTTGAAGAACAGACTGCTTGGGCTTCATGTGATATCGGCACTTTTTGGATATGCAGCCATAACCATTTCGGCTGTGTATGCAATTTTATTTACGGTGCAGTACAAAAAGATCAAGTTAAATCAGTTCGGGTTGATATTCAACCGTCTCCCGAGTCTTGAAATGCTCGAAAAACTTGCGGTAAATTCAGTTTTTGTCGGATTTGCCCTGCTTACCATCGCCATACTGATTGGAACAATCTGGTTACCTGTGGCGTTCCCGAATTTTAGCCTGCTGGATCCAAAACTCCTCTCTACGGGAGCAGTTTGGCTCATCTATGGCATCGGAATTGTAACCCGTTTTACGACCGGACTTTATGGTAAAAAATTCATGATCTACTCGATCACCGGTTTTGTAGCGGCAATCATAGCACTTGGGATCACCGGTATTCTGGGTTCAAGTTTCCATCAATTTAACAAATAAAAATTTTATTCCCGGTTTGACCGGAGATTCAATATGAACCTGATTGGTACTTCAATAAATCATCATACAGCATCCATCGAACAGAGAGAGGCACTACACCTTTCGAAGAACGAGATAACCGAGTTCATGGATGTCCTCAGAAGAGAATATCTTACTGACGGATTTGTAATATCCACCTGTAACCGTACTGAGATATTCGGTTTACCCGTCGAGAACGACCTGAATATAGCAAAAATTCAGGATGCTCTTCTTGACTTCAAAAAAGTGGACGGGCTCTCGAACAAGAATTTCCTCAATTTTTTCTCATGCGGCGCAGTCAAACATCTGTTTAGTGTCACATCGGGTATCGATTCTTTGATCCTTGGTGACAGTCAGATACACGGCCAGATGAAAGAGGCTTTCCAACTCGCAATTGACATGAATTTTGCGGGAACGGTAATGCGGAGAATTTTTGATACCGCTGTTAAAGTAGGGAAGAGAAGCATATCCGAAACCGCAATTGGTGAAGGTGCGGTATCAGTGAGTTATGCAGCGATTCAGGTTGTCGAAAAGATTTTTTCCTCGTTCGAAAACAAATCAGCCATTGTAATAGGTGCAGGCGAAACCGGGGAGCTGGCTGCAGTTCACTTGAAAGACAAAGGGATTGGGAAAATAGCAATTGCCAACAGAACCCTTTCCCGTGCCGAGGAACTCGCAAGAAAAGTCTATGGTGAAATAGTTCCGTTCGAAAACCTCAAGGAGAATCTTCACAATTTCGATATAATTGTTTCTGCTACCTCCGCTCCCGGAATAATAATAAATCTTGACGAGGTTAAAGCGATTGTCAAGAAAAGAAGGGGAACTCCCGTCTGTCTGATGGACCTGGCACTGCCGAGAGACATTGACCCTTCAGTTGCAAAACTTGACGGTGTGTTTTATAATGATATCGATTCCCTTGGGAAGATAATCGACCAGAACATCAAGAGGCGGGAAAAAGAGATTCCTGCCGTCGAGAATATTATAATTGAAGAGATGCAGAATCTTTTTAGCTGGTACAACACCCTTGAAGTAATACCGACAATCAAAAAAATCCGTGACTTCTTCGAGGATATCAGACAGGAAGAGATTGAAAAAATACGGCACAAAATTCATGAAGATGACCTCAAGAAACTTGATGACATGACAAAGAGACTCGTCGGGCGACTGCTTCATAATCCGACAATCAGGCTGAGACAGGTGGCGGAAAGCGGTCTGAACTATCAGGAAGTGGCGAACTACACTTCGGTTATCTCAAGTCTGTTTGAACCGCAGGGCATTAACGAAGAAATCAAAAAAGATTAATAAATAGAGATACTGTTTTTTTATGAAAATTAGAATTGGAACAAGACAAAGCAAGCTTGCCTTATGGCAGACTGAACATGTAAAATCAGAGTTGATGAGACATCACCCGGGTATTGAAGTGGAGGTTATCCACATAAACACCAAGGGAGACAAAATTCTCGATGTTGCCCTCTCAAAAATTGGTGACAAGGGACTTTTTACGAAGGAACTTGAAACAGCTCTTCTCGAAGGACAGGTCGACCTCGCCGTACACTCTCTGAAGGATCTGGAAACAAACATGCCGAAGGGACTCGCCCTCGCTGCTGTTTCAAAAAGACATGATGTAAACGATGTGTTGATTGCCCGGAAAAAAGGGACGACAATAGATTCACTTCCTGAAAACGGAACTGTAGCTACAGGATCACTTAGAAGAAGGAGTCAGCTTCTTAATTTAAGACCCGATCTTAAAGTTGCCGAGCTAAGAGGGAATGTACCAACCAGAATTCAAAAGTTTCTGGACAGTGACTGGGATGCAATTATTCTTGCAAGAGCAGGAGTTGAGAGACTCGGACTTGAAGAACATATCTCATCGATCATTCCGATTGATTTGATGCTACCCGCAGTCGGTCAGGGTGCACTCGGGCTTCAGACCCGTGAAGATGATGTAGAATCGATGAAAATAGTCGATTGCCTGCACGATAATAATATCTTTGCCGCGGTTTCTGCCGAAAGAGCGTTCCTCCGTCAGCTTGAAGGAGGATGTCAGGTGCCGATCGCTGCCCATGCCATCACAAAACCTAACGGACTTTTCCTTAAGGCGTATATCGGAACGATTGATGGTACTCAGGCGATGAGAGGATATGTAAGAGGCAGCAAATATGAAGCTGAGGAACTCGGTATCGGACTTGCCAAAGACATGTTTGATGATGGTGGAAAAGAAATAATTGCCACAATCGACAGGATCTCCTGAAATTGGCTTTCAATATGGGTGAGAGAAAACCATTCGTTATTTCCTTCAGGGCTGAATCAGAGTCTGATGAAACACTCGAGCTTTTTCTAAAGCACGGGTTTGATGGAAGAAACATCCCGTTGATTAGAATGACTCCCGTGATCAATGAAACATCTCTCGACGCTATTTCCCGAACGGGGGAGTTTGAGATAATAATCTTCACTTCGGTGCATGCACTTTATTCCACAATTCAGATAATGGATAAACTTGGAATAAGCCTGTCAGATTTTAAGTCTCTTTCCATCGCTTGTGTTGGAGAAAAAACTGCAAAAAAGGTCTTGGAATATTTTCCCGAAAATGAAGTGATAATCCCAGCAACATTCACGGCGGACGGACTGGTGGAATTTTTTGGCAAGGCGAGCATCGGGAATAAAAAGATCCTTTTGCCCGTCGGTAATCTTTCGAAGGAATCACTTGCAGACAATCTGGAAGAGATGGGAGCGGAAGTGGAAAGAGTGATTGTTTATAAAAACGATCCCCCGTTTCAACACGAATATCAGTCAATCAGGGAATATTTGACACATTTTGCGCCCGACTACCTGATCTTTACCAGCCCTTCAACCTTTAAGAATTTTGTGAAGGTGTTAGGTGTATTCGCCGATCAGGCACTGAAACTGTACCCTGCCTGTGCAATAGGGGATGTGACTGCCGAAGTAATAGAAAAGAGCGGATATACGGTTTTTCTTGTTCCCTCCGTCTATACCATGGAAACTTTACTGATAGAATTGAAAAATAAAATTTTGGAGAATAAATTTGAAAATATTTAAGAATGATCTCTTTCTTCGCACCCTTAAAGGTGAAAAAACCGAAAGAACTCCCATATGGGTTATGAGGCAGGCAGGAAGATACCTTCCCGAGTATCGCGCTGTTCGTGAAAAAGCCGATTTCATAACCATGTGTAAAACTCCTGAACTTGCTGCAGAAGTGACGATTCAGCCTGTTGACATAATCGGGGTTGATGTTGCAATTATTTTTTCAGACATTCTTGTAATTCCTGAAGCGATGGGGCTTGAATTTATTATGAATGAAGGGACGGGACCCGTTTTTCCGAGCCCGATAAGAAATTCTGCCGACCTTGCACGCATTTCTGAATTCGACCCGATCGACAAACTGAAATATGTTATGGATGCTGTTTCCCTCACAGTAAAAGAACTTGACGGCAGAGTACCCCTTATCGGATTTTCCGGCGCACCCTGGACACTCCTTACATACATGGTTGAAGGGAAAGGATCCAAGAACTTCAGTAAAATCAAAGAATTTGTTTACAATGAGAGAAAATCAGCCCACAAGATACTCGACATGCTGACAAATGTAATCATTGGATATCTTAAAGCAAAAGTTGCCGCGGGAGCCGATGCTGTCCAGGTTTTTGACACCTGGGGAAGCATTCTCTCACCATCGCAGTTTGAAGAATTCTCGAAGCCATACATCAAAAGAATTGTCGATGAGTTGAAACCTCATGCTCCCGTAATTGTATTTGCCAAGGGAGTGAATTATAATTTTTCAAAACTGGCAGAACTCGGTGCTGATGGTTACAGTTTCGACTGGACGGTTGATCTCGCAGCAGTAAAAAGAGAAATCGGTGACCGTGCAGTTGTTCAGGGAAACATGGACCCGACAATTCTTTACGCACCCAAACAAACCATCAGGGATGAAGCTGATAAAATTCTGGCATCCCTTGATTCAGGTCACCGTCACATCTTCAATCTGGGGCATGGAATTCTTCCGGATGTAAAACCTGAAAATCTTAAGACTCTTGTTGATTTTATTAAGAGCGACAGCCATAAATATCATAACTGATTGGACTTACAATGTTTGAACTCGATTTTGACATAGACCTTATAAAAAAATATGACCAGCCGGGACCACGCTATACCAGCTACCCGACTGCTCCTCACTTTCATGAGGGATTCACTGCAGACAATTACCTCGATGAGATAGTAAAGACAAATACTGCGGCGGTAAAGCCACCACTTTCTCTCTACTATCACCTCCCGTTCTGCGATACTCTCTGCTATTTCTGCGGTTGTAACATGATTATCACACGGAACAGAGACAGGATAAAAGAGTACATAAAATATGTCAAGAACGAGATCGACCTCCTGAGAACTTATCTCGATGTGGACAGACCTGTGACCCAGTTGCACTGGGGCGGTGGGACACCAACACATCTGGATCCCGATGAAATATTTGACCTCGTTTCCTACATTAATACTTCTTTCAAGATTGATCCTTCAATCGAAGCCGGATGTGAGATTGACCCGAGAGGACTTGAGAGAGCCCACCTCGAGGCGTTAAGAAGCGGTGGTTTCAACAGGATTTCAATGGGGGTACAGGATTTCACTCCCGAAGTACAGAAAGCCGTTAACAGGATTCAACCTGAAAGCATGACGCGGCAGGTAGTTGACTGGGTGAGAGAGCTTGGATTTTCAAGCATCAACCTTGATCTGATTTACGGTCTCCCGTTTCAGACCAAAGAAGATTTTCTCAAGACTGTCAGGGCGGTCATAGACATTTCTCCCGACAGAATCGCCGTTTTCAACTATGCACATGTCCCCTGGATGAAAAAACACATGGGTCTCATAAAGCAGGAAGATCTCCCGAAACCGGAAGTAAAACTTGAGATACTACAACAGACCATTGAAGAACTTGTGAAAGCCGGTTATGTGTTTATTGGAATGGATCACTTTGCCAAGCCAACAGACGAGATGGTAGTTGCACTGAGAGACAAAAAGCTTCACAGAAATTTCCAGGGATACAGTACCAATGCCGGTGCCGATCTTTATGCATTTGGAATTACAAGCATCAGTCAGATCGGAAGGGTGTATGCCCAGAACCTCAAGAAGGAAAAAGAATATTTTGATGCTTTGAATGATGAAAAACTGCCTGTTCACAAAGGCATCTATCTGACAGACGACGACCTCCTGAGAAGGGAAGTCATTACAAAAGTGATGTGTGACTTTGAACTGCAGTTTTCAAACTTTGAAAAGGAATTCAAAATAAATTTCAAAGAGTATTTTGCCTCCTCACTTCAAAACCTGAAAGGGATGGAAGAGGATGGTCTCCTCACAATTAATGATGACGGACTTCAGGTTTCGAACAAAGGCAGACTCCTTATTAGAAACATTGCCATGAAATTTGACGGTTTCATCGAACGAAAAGAAGACCAGGGAAGATATTCAAGGACGGTATAAGCAAATACATTGATGAAAGTGATCAGGAACTGAAAAATATGAACAAGATAGCTGTTGTAATAATGAATCTGGGTGGTCCCGACTCCATGGATGCGATAGAACCGTTTCTTCGCAATCTGTTTAGCGATCCCGATATATTCAATCTTCCTTTTGGGCAGAAGCTTTTCGCAAAGATTATTTCGAAGAGGAGAGCCCCAAAGGTTGCGGAAGAGTACCATTTGATCGGTGGAAAGTCACCTATAAACGAGTGGACAGAACTTCAAAGATCGATGCTCGAAGCGAGGCTGAGGGAACTTCATTCTACTAAAGAAGGAGAATTATCTTTTTCGATAGATGTGTTCACTGCAATGCGTTACTGGAATCCACTGACGGCAGAGACAGCACAAAAAGTTGCTGCAGGAAACTATGACAAGGTTATACTGCTTCCCCTCTACCCGCATTACTCCATCACGACAACCGGTTCATCATTCAATGAGTGGAAACGGGTGTACAAGGGCGACATGTCCCGGGTTGCTTATATCAGAAACTACTACAACCAGCCTCTTTATGTGAAAGCCATTAATGAGCGAATCGATGAGTGTCTTCTCAAATTTCCAGAAGAACGAAGGAATATGGTGAATATTCTTTTCAGTGCACACGGCACCCCCGTCAGTCTCGTAAAAAAAGGTGACCCGTACAGCGGTGAAATTCGAAACACCATGGAGACGGTGATGAAACTGCGCAGTTATTCCCACATGTATCATCTTTCGTTTCAGAGTAAGGTAGGTCCCGTAAAATGGCTGGAACCGGCGACTGACGACAAACTAATGGAACTTGGAAGCAAGGGAGTGAAGGATGTGCTTGTTGTCCCGATAAGTTTTGTCTCCGATCATGTTGAGACATCATTCGAACTGGACATCGAGTACCGGCATAATGCTGAAGAGGCTAAAATTGAAAATTACATAGTAATGACAGGATTGAACGACTCAAAAACTTTCGTGGAAGGTCTTGCTGAGCTTGTTTCATCTGAACTTACCGGAAAAAAAGAAATATTGAACCCCTGATATGAAAAATATTGTAATACTTGGCGCAGGAATTTCTGGGCTTACAGCAGCTCACTGGTTGTTTCGTGATAGAGTGGATTTCACGATACTCGAAGCGGGTGATAAACCGGGCGGAAGTATAAGGACTGAAAAGGAAAATGGCTTCCTGATGGATTTTGGTCCCAACAGCGGACTCGAAACTTCCCCCTACATTCGTGAAATGGTCAGCCAGCTTGGGCTCGATGATGAGATGATTTACGCAAGTGAGACTTCGAACAAAAGGTACATCCTTAAAAATGATGAACTGATGTCGTTGCCAACAAGTCCGGGTGCTTTCCTTAAAACGAGGCTCTTCTCACCAATGGCAAAAATCAGAGTGATGAAAGAACCGTTTGTTGGAAAATCGAAGGATGGATACAATCAGAGTCTCGCCGAATTTGTAACGAGAAGACTCGGAAGGGAATTTCTTGATTATGCGATCGATCCCTTCGTTTCTGGTGTTTTTGCAGGAGACGCCGAGAAACTGAGTGTGAAATCAGCCTTTCCAAAACTCTACCGTTTAGAGGAGTTATACGGCGGACTGATAAAGGGCGTGATAAAAGGCGCAAAAGAGCGTAAACAGGCAAAAGCCCGCAATGAGGAGTCGAAACAGAGTGCGAAAATGTTTTCGTTCCGGTCGGGGATGGGGATTCTTCCTGACACAATAGCTGCACAATTTCCTGACAGAATTCACTACAATTGTAAAGTTTCCAAGGTGACCAGGGAGGGGGATGGATATTCCGTTACATATGAGAAGAACGGTACTCCTCACACGATCAAGTGCGACATACTTCTCTCGACACTTCCTGCACATGTCTCGGCAGATGTGTTTGCAGATTTTGACCGGGAACTTTCATCACATTTCAAAGAAATCTACCATCCTCCTGTAAAAGTACTCTTCGTCGCCTTCAAAAAGAGCGAAATCAGAACACCTCTTGACGGGTTTGGTTTTTTGATTCCAAGCAAGGAAAAGAAAATTTTCCTCGGTGCGATCTGGAGTTCCGTAATTTTTGAAAACAGGTGTAACTCGAATCTTGCCGCCTTCACTGTTTTTATCGGTGGTGCCAAGAACTTCGATGTGTTCCGTCGTTTTGGCAACGAAATCGAATCGAAAGTGATTGAGGAATTGCGCCACATCATGAAAATTTCAGGTGAACCTGTTTTTTCCAAATCAAGGATGTGGGACAGGGCGATACCGCAGTATAACCTTGGTTATTACCTGCACGATATTTATTTCAACAAAATTGAAGCAGAAAATCCAGGGCTCTTATTCTCCGGAAATTTCAGGGAAGGCATTTCGATAGGTGATTGCTTTAAAAACTCAAAACCGGCGGCGGAAAAGGTAAAAAAATACTTGTAGTCTCTGAATTTTCTTGAATATTAGTTAAAATTATTTTAACTTGAAGTAGAGATAATTTAAATAACGAGACAACTATGAGTACCGCACTCAAAACATCGTTCGCACCTCCCGAACGGACCCCTGAACATATTCTTCTGGCTCAAATTAATAAAATTGAGTCTCATTCAGACATAACTTCCGTCTTACACGCAATTCCTGAATTTGTCATGATATTAAACAAAGAACGGGAGATAGTTTTTGCCAACAAGAGCCTGCTGAATTATCTTGCCGCTGAAGACGATTTTCTAAAACGGGGATTCAGACCCGGTGAGGCTATAAACTGCCAGCATGCCTTCGAGAATGAAGCCGGATGTGGAACATCAGAATTTTGTAAAACCTGCGGAGCGGTGATATCCATTCTCAATTCACAAAGCGGGCAGTATGAAGATGTTCAGGAATGCAGGATCATTCAAGGTGACGGGTGTACCGCGCTTGACTTGCGTGTGAAATCGACTCGACTCTCACTTGAAGGAGAGGATTTCACAGTATTTACCGTTGCCGACATTTCCAACGAAAAGAGGCGTCAGGCTCTCGAAAGAATTTTCTTCCACGACATTCTCAACACTGCAGGTGGTATTTTAGGTTACACCCAGATTCTCCGGGAAGCGGAACCTGATGAACTCGAAATCTTCAGTGAAAGCATCGAAGAATTATCCAATCGTCTTATCGAAGAAATACAGGCTCAAAAACAGCTTATAGCTGCTGAAGGTGGGCAACTCGATATCCGTCCCGCAACATTCAGCAGTGCCAGGATGGTTCACGAGACAATCGAGCTTTACAAAAATCATGTTGTCGCAGAAGGGAAATCACTCGTTCCGGGAGAAGTGACAGATATTGAAATAGTAAACGACCGAAGCCTGCTTGGGAGAGTTCTTGGAAACATGGTAAAGAATGCCCTTGAAGCAGATCCCGTCGGTTCTGTAATAACGGTGTCGTGTGTGGAAAAAGAGGGCAAAATTATTTTCTCTGTGAATAATCATTCCTTTATGCCGAGTATCGTTCAACTTCAAATTTTTAACCGTTCTTTTTCGAGCAAGGGAAAAGGAAGAGGACTTGGGACTTACAGCATGAAACTTCTCTCTGAAAAGTATTTGCAGGGAAAAGTCTATTTTGAATCTTCCAATGAAAAGGGCACAACTTTTTATGCCGAGTATCCTGTATCAATTAATCAGAATGAGTAACCCGTTATGAAGGAAAAATCGAATTTAATCGGCAGGAAGCTTGAGGGAAACAAAAAAATGATTTCCCGGATGGTATTGGACAACCATTTTGAAGTCTCCCCATCGTTCAAGAAAAGCTACACTCAGAGACACATCGATCTCTATCTGCAGGATTGCGAATACAAGCTCAGCTATCTTGCAGAAGCTGTCAGACTTTCGCAGCCCGAATTGTTTATCGAATACATGAGATGGGCAAAAATCTTTTTTTCCTCTCTAAATATTGTAAACGACGAGTTTTATCGGTTCTTCGACCTGGTGCGGGATAATTTGAGGAAATTTCTTTCAGAGGAGGAATTTCTTGTGACAGCGACAGTTTTCGACCAGGGTGTTGCTGCATTTAGAGAGAATTCGCCCGCTGATTACAGCTATTTTGATGAGGAAAATCCTCTTAGGGAAAATGCTGCTGAATATCTCGACTATCTCTTAAAAGGGGACAGAAGATCGGCGATGAACATTGTTATGAACATGTATCATTCGGGCACACCGATCAAGGATATTTATCTTAATGTTTTTCAACCGGCGATGCTGGAGACAGGACTGCTTTGGCAGAGGGGCAAAATTACCGTTGCCCATGAGCATTTTGTTACAGCAGCGACCCAACTTATAATGTCACAGCTTTACCCTTTTCTTTTCAACTATGACAACTCGGTAAACAGAAATATCGTTGTCAGTTGTGTCGCGAATGAATTGCACGAGATAGGTGCGAGGATGGTAGCCGATTTTTTTGAAATGGAGGGGTGGAGCAGTTACTATTTCGGAGCGAATACCCCGGTTGACAGTATTCTCAGAGCTCTCGAGAACCACAATGCCAAAGTGCTGGCAATTTCTGCCACCATGACCTATCATATTAAAGATGTTGAAAGTTTTATTTCCAAAGTAAAAAACACCCCCGGTTTTGAGAATATCAAGGTACTTGTCGGTGGGTATCCGTTTAAGATCGCAAAAAACCTTTGGAAAGAAATAGGTGCCGACGGTTTCGCAGAAGATGCAAAAGGTGCCATCGAATTAGCTAACGGCTTTATTCTGAACTAATAGAAACAGACATTATGGAAAATACCGGACTTGTACTCACTTGTGATATTTCCGGACGGGTTTTATCGGTAGAGATAAACAATACCGGACTTGAAAACAACCGTTTTATTGACCGGCTTTTAATCGAAATATTTTCAAACGAAGATATCGCGAAAGTCCTGGAGTTCTTCGTTGAAACCAAATCCGTTGGTGCATCCTTCAGTAAACAACTCTCCATTATCAGTGGTGAAAAAACAGCAAAGTTCTTTTTCAATTCGGTCAAGATCGACAACAAAATCATAATTCTGGGAACAAATCACAGGGCAAACTTTGATGACATGATGTCTCAGATGATGTCGATAAATAATGACCAGACCAATATGCTCCGTCAGTTGTTTAAAGCACAGATGGCCCCTGAGGATAAAAAAGAACGGGTAATCGAGACAGTCCTTTATGAAGAACTAAGCCGGGTGAATAACGATCTGGTTAATATTCAAAGAGAACTGGCTAAAAAAAATCATGAACTTGAGGCTCTGAACAAACTAAAAAATCAGTTTTTGGGGATGGCGGCTCACGATTTACGAAATCCGCTCGGGGTTATAATGAATCTTTCAGAGTTTATACTGGAGGAGAAGGAAAAACTTTCGGAAGAGGCAGTCAGTTTTTTGGAAAAAATTGATTCTTTGTCAAAGTTCATGCTAAACATGGTGACTGAGTTGCTGGATATCTCCAGCATAGAGTCCGGACAAATGAATCTGAACAAGACACGGTTTGATCTTGTACAACTCGTGAGGGATGCAGTTACCCTTAATAAATCGCTTGCAGAAAAGAAGAATATCTTCATAAATTTTGTCTCTTCGGAGGAATCACTTCCACTATACGCCGATCTGAACAAGATAGATCAGGTCATCACCAACCTTTTAACAAACGCTGTAAAATACTCATACCAAAACACCACCACAGTTGTTGCCATCATGAAAGACCTGAAAAAGGCGAGGCTGGTGGTAAAAGATCAGGGGCAGGGGATTCCCTCGAATGAAATTATAAAACTTTTCAAACCATTTGCCAAGACGAGTGTAAAAAGTACAGGTGGTGAAAAAAGTACCGGACTGGGTTTGATGATCGTTAAGAAAATCGTTGACGGTCACGGCGGGACAATTACGGTGGAAAGTGAAGTGGGAGCGGGGACAACTTTTACCGTGGAATTACCCCTGGCGGAGGAATAAATGAGGAAATATCAACTAAAACTCTATATAACAGGTAAAACTGCCCGCTCGGAACAGGCGGTGTCAAATCTGAAAAGCCTTTGTAAATCAAATTTAAATGATGACTATGAACTTCTTATTATAGATGTTCTGGACAGTCCTGAACTTGCCGTGCAGGATCAGGTGCTCGCAACCACGACATTGATAAAAATTCTTCCTCTTCCGGTAAGAAGAATTGTTGGTGATCTCACTGATACTCAAAGAGTATTGCTTGGACTTGAAATAAAAGTGTAAATTGAAATTAAAAGAGAAAATGAAGAACGAAACTATCTCAGTACTTATTGTTGACGATAATCCCGATTTAATTCAGAGTCAGGAATATATTCTCAAGAAGGCCGGATTTAGAACATTCACTGCGGTTGGGGGAAAAGATGGTCTGAGGATGGCTCAGAGCATCTTTCCTGATATCATATTGCTTGACATCGAAATGCCTGATCTCTCCGGCATAGAACTCCTCAAAATCCTCAAAGCGGATACCCTTACCAGTAATATATTTGTAATACTGATAACCGCATACCTTAAAGAAAGTGACCATCAGGTCAAAGGACTTGAATCGGGCGCCGATGCGTATCTAACGCGTCCGCTCCCCTCCAAACTTTTTCTCGCACAATTCCAGGTTTACGCCGATCATGTGATGGCTCTGAATCTGGTCAAAAAGTCGGAAGCAAAACTAAACAAGGTAATTCAGCAAAATCCTGATCCGATGCTTGTGGTCAATCAGGAGGGGATTATCATCTTTTCAAATCCGGCTGCTGAGGAGATGTTCAGGTTGAAAACCTCACTGCTTGGAAAAGAATTCGGATTCCCGGCGGTAGCAGGCACCAAATCAATAATCAATATATTGACCGGTACCAATGAAATTAAAACCTGTGAATTAAGGGTCACTCCGATCGAATTTGATCAAAGACAGTCATACCTTTGCTCGATTAGAGATGTTTCTCATCTGATTCGATACGAAAATGAGCTTGAGAAGCTTAACAGGTTATACAGAGTTCTGAGCATGGTAAACAGAAGCCTGATGACTATCGAAGAGGAAACGGTTCTGATACAAACGATTGGTTCCATTTTCCTTGAAACTGCCGAATTTGATCTTGTAACCCTTCTCCTGTGTCCCTGTCATTTCAAGACAGCAGAACCGGAAAAATTTGTTTTTGGTAATGATCAAAAAAGGATCCCTGAATCCGATCTGTTTCTTTACCTTGATGAACCCATGGTGAGAGAGAATATTCTTACTCACAAGAAGCAATTGATTTTTAATTCGATCAAAAATTCTGTCATCAATCAGTATGAACTCCGTTCCCTTGGTATTTTCCCGGTGGTAGTTAATGAAGAAGTAAGATTTATTCTTCAACTCTTCTCGAAAGAGCCCGGATTTTTTGATAAAAGTGAGATAGACCTGATAAATGAGATATCGGGTGATATTTCCTTTGTGCTCAAACATGTAGAGAGCGAGAGAATCCGAAAAGAAGACGAGCAGCAACTCGCAGCACAGAAGGAGCTGTTTGAGAGGATAATCAACACTATTCCAGTTATGATTACCCGGTTTGACCCGAAAACTAATGTAACAATGGTCAATGCCGAGTTCGAAAAGAAGACGGGTTATTCGAACGATCTGATCAACAGGATTAATCTGATGGAGGAGGCATATCCCGACGAAGGAGAAAGACAACGGGCTGCTGATTATATGCTTCGGGCAGAAATCGCATGGGAAGAATTCCGTGTGAGAAAACATGACGGTGGATATCTTGATTCAATCTGGTCAAACATCCGGGTGTCGAGCGGTCTCCTGATCGGAATTGGAATCGATCTTACCGACAAAAAACTGATCGAGTCGACAATAAAGTATGCACAAATAAAAGGAGAGGAGCTGAGCAGAATCAAAGCCAATTTGATGGCTAACATGAGCCACGAGCTCAGGACTCCAATGATAGGTATACTTGGATATGCTGAGATTCTGGAAGAAGTTGCCACGGACTCTGAAATTCTCGAGATGGCAAAAATCATAAATTCGGGAGCTCAAAGATTAATCGAGACTCTGAATTTGATTCTTGATTATTCAAGACTTGAAGCGGAAAAGCAATCTTTCGATTTGTTCGATTTTGATCTGTTGACCCTTGCACAAGAGGTAATCAGACTGAACGATAAAACTGCAAAGAAAAAGAACCTGTCAGTAGAGTTAAAATCTGATCACAAACAGGTAACAGTCTACTCGGATGAGAGAGCATTCTTTCAAATATTTAACAATATAATCAGCAATGCTCTTAAATATACACTGAATGGAAGTGTGACCATTTCAATTTCTGTTTTGGAGGAGGATGAAACAGAATTTGTGGAGATTGCAATAGCAGACACCGGAATCGGGATAAAACCGGAAAATCTGAATCTGATCTGGCAGGAATTCAGACAGGTTAGTGAGGGGATGGGGCGTAATTTTGAAGGAACAGGCCTCGGCTTGACCATAACAAAGAAACTTTGTGATCTCCTCGGAGTGAAAATTCGAGTTGAAAGCAAAGAAAATATTGGGACGACATTTCTGTTGAAATTACCGAAGTCAACCTCGACCAAAAAAAGAAAAACAGTAACCCGCACTTCAGTTGAGGAATTAACGGTTTCTTCCGACAAGTTGGCTACACTTCTGTATGTTGATGATGAAGATACACCTTTTGAAATAGTGTCGATGCATCTTGCAAAAATTTGTAAAGTACAGCATGCCAGAAATGGAGAAGAGGCATTAAAACTTTTGGAAGGGGATGAAAAATTTGCTGCCATCCTCATGGATATAAACCTCAGGGAAGGTCTGGATGGCGTGGAACTTACAAGACTTATTCGTAAAATGCCCCGGTTTGCTCTTTTGCCAATCGTTGCAATAACAGCATTTGCGATGCCGGGTGACAGGGAAATTTTCCTGAGTGAGGGGTGCACCGACTATATTGCCAAGCCGTTTAAGCGTGACAGTCTCATCCATACGATAAAAAAGTACATCGTCTGATTTTTTTCTTGCACATGAATTATCTTTTGCTTAATTTTAATCGTTTCAAATTTTTGAAATGTTAAAAACCCAATGATAGAAAACGAACAGATAAAAAATGATATGATTCGTCGCTTCGGCGATGCCTACAAGGCTTTCGGCTTGAACAAGCTGATGGGTCATATAGTGGCGTTGTTGATATTCAGTCCGCAACCTGTTTCTCTCGACGATATTTGCGAGCAACTTGGGAGGAGCAAGGGTCCCGTCAGCCAGATTCTCAGAAGACTCCGTGACAAAAAGCTGATTAGAAAAGCATGGGTAGCTGAGAACAACAGGAAAGATTATTACGAGATAGAGCCCGAAATTTTCGAGAATGCGTTTCTTAATAATTTTGATCTCATCCGGAATAATACAAGAATTGCCGGCATATTGAGAGAAATGGCAAAGGATGCCGATCTCGAGAAAAACAGTGTTACCGCTAGACGGCTTGAAGAGATGGAGAGATTCTACAAATTAATGGAAATTCATTATTTGAATTTTCAAACCGAGTGGGAAGAGGAGAGAAAAAGACTTTACTCTGAATATTAAATGAAAAATATTCAGGGAAGGTTGCGCTCTTTTCGTTTTAAATTTTTCAAACGATAAAAATGGAGATTAAAAAATATGAAAAGACTTGAAAACAAAGTTGCAATCGTCACCGGTGGTGCAAGAGGCATCGGGAAAGCAGCAGTTCTGAGATTTGCTGAAGAAGGCGCAGCCGTTGCAATCTGGGATGTAAATGAAGAACTTGGAAATGAACTTGTGTCTTCCCTTACGAATGAGGGTAAAAAGGCTCTGTTTGTAAAGGTGGATGTGACAGACTTCAAGTCAACAACCGAAGCTGCTGCAAAAACAGTTGAGACTCTCGGGACCATTGACATCCTTGTGAACAATGCCGGAATCACCCGTGATGCGAGTCTCGCCAAAATGACCCCAGAACAGTGGAAAATGGTAATTGATGTAAATTTGACCGGTGTTTTCAACTGTACAAAGTCAGTAATGAATGTAATGATTGAAAAAGGATCCGGCAAAATCATCAACACTTCGTCTGTTGTCGGTCTGTACGGAAATTTTGGTCAGACAAACTATGTAGCTACAAAATCGGGTGTTATCGGGATGACAAAAGTCTGGGCAAGAGAGCTTGGCAGAAAAGGAATATGTGTTAATGCTGTAGCTCCCGGATTCATCGCCACCGAAATGGTAGGTACAATTCCTGAAAAAGTAATTAACATGCTTGTTGAAAAAACTCCACTCGGAAGGCTTGGTGCCCCTGAAGATATTGCAAACGCATATCTTTTCCTCGCTTCTAATGAATCCAATTATGTAAATGGAACCGTCCTTAGTGTCGACGGTGGACTGGTGATGTAAGAAGATGATCAGAAAAGCCAGAATTGCAGGTATTGGTGCCTTTGCACCGGAAAAAGTGGTGACGAATCAATTTTTCAACGATATTCTCGGAGAAGATGTCGACACCTGGTTGAGAGAAAACCTTACGATCAGAGAACGCAGATGGTGTTCGGAGAATGAATCCACAGCCGATCTTTGCGAAAAAGCGGCTGTGGAAGCTATCAAGGATGCCGGGATTTCACCGGCTGATATTAATCTGATAATAATTGCGACAGACACTCCCGAATTCGTGTCACCGTCCACAGCATCAATCATTCAACACAGAATTGGTGCCGTCAATGCCGGAACATTTGACATTAATACCGCTTGTGCGGGTTTTGTTACAGCTTTAAATACTGCAGCAAAATTTGTTGCCGGGGACCCGGATTGCAATACCGTTCTTGTGATTGGCGGGTATGCAATGAGTAAATTCCTTGATTTACATGATAAAAAAACTGTAACCCTTTTTGCCGATGGTGCCGGAGCGGTTGTCCTGACATCTTCAAACGATGGTGAAGGTTTCCTTAACGGAGAACTTTTCTCTGACGGGCAATACAACGAGTGGATGGGAATTTATGCCGGTGGAACTAAATATCCCTTAACTGCTGAAGTACTGGAAAAAAAGGATCACCTGCTTAAATTTGTGAAAAAATTCCCAAAAGAGCTGAATCCTGAAATCTGGACAAAGATGGTTTTAAAAGCGTGTCAAAAGGAAGGAATTTCTGCGGATAAAGTTGACAGATATTTCTTTACTCAGATCAATATCAATTCAATCTGGCAGACACTCGACAATCTTGGAGTACCGCGGGACAAAGGTGAAGTTATAATGTCAACCTACGGCTATACCGGTTCTGCATGTATTCCGATGGCTTTAAATGAAGCGTACAAGTCGGGCAGAATTAAAAGGGGCGACTATCTGATGTTCGTTGGCTCAGGTGGCGGTCTTGCATTTGCGTCAGCTTTGGTAAAATTCTAAAGGAGAAACGAAATGGGACTTGCCTCAAGTGAACTTGTAACTGCGGGTTGGGTTTTAATATCGGCTTATATCGCTGTGACTCTTTTCTTTGTAATCAGAGGTGCGCTCAAAGTCAAATCGATGGATGACTATGCAGTTGGAAGTGTAAATTTCCCTCCATGGACTGTCGGATTTGCACTTGCTGCCTCGATGACAAGCGCTGCTACTTTCGTTATTAATCCCGGTCTTGTGGCTACATACGGAATCAGCGGATTTATTTCTTACGGACTGGTTTATCCGGCGGCTGCTATAATTTCGCTGATTGTCCTGACGATTGGATTTAGAAAATTCGGCTCCTCAGTTAAGGCGGGCACACTCGCACAGTGGATGGGTAAGAAGTATGAAAGCAAGGGATTCGGACTCTATTTTGCAGTTTTATCACTTCTGCTCCTGACTTTTATTGTGCTGATAGCAGTCGGACTCACAAAAGTGATTGCGAAAACACTTGATGTACCCGAAATATATGTTCTCATTGGAACAGTAATATTTGTGTTTGGTTATATGATGTTTGGTGGCGCCAATTCAATGGTCTATACCAACACAGTTCAGGCAATAATAATGCTCTTTGTGGCATTTATCATGCTTGGATCAGGGTATCACTATTTCAATGATGGAATAAGCGGTTTCATAGATAAACTAGGAAGTATTGACGGAAGACTGGTTCAGGTTTATAACGAGTCAAGCTTTCTTTTCAGGGATTTCTTCGAGATATTTATCGCACAGATTGTGATCGGGGCAGCTATAGTGTGCCAACCCCATATAATCACAAAATCGCTCTTGATAAAAGATCCTAAGGGCGTGAAATCTTATCTTATAAGTGGTGCAATTGCCCAGGGGATATTTTTCCTCGTTGTATTTGTCGGACTTTACGCCCGGTTACAGTTCCCGGATCTGAAAGCAGGAGAGATCGCCCTTAAGACCGACGGCATAATTCCTGCATATGTGGTAACGGTTTTCCCTGTTTTTGTCTCCCTCTTTGTGGTTTTGGGATTGATTTCTGCGGGAATTTCCACACTTGAGGGTCTTATTCAATCACTCTCAAGCACTATAACACAGGATATTCTGAAACCTTTTGTGATCGACAAATACTTTAAGTCGGAGCCTGACCAAAGAAAGATGATTCTCATAAACAGGGGAGTAATAGCAATACTTGCAGTAGTATCAATATTACTGACCTATGATCAGCTTGTCAACCCGAAATTGAGTGTTGCCATTTTTGCACAAAATGGCGTCTATGCTTATTTTTCAGCGGCATTCGTGCCAATTATTTTCGGTATGTTTGTCAAAAGTGTTAACAGAACCGGTGTGATGGTTGCATCTGTGGCAGCAGTCGCAGTTCATTTTACAATGTATTATGGCAAGATTGCTGTTCCATTCACTGTTGCCACAGGAGAGAATCCGGGAGTGGCTGCTGCTGTAGCGATTATTATTTCATGTTTGCTAGCACTTTTGTTTCAAAAATTGCCGGGAGGAAAGAAATGAAAGAGTTTTTGGAAACCGACTGGTGCGGTAAATGGGCAACATATTCGCCCGATAAATTTTTCCTTAGGGAGCATTCGACAGGGAAGGAATGGAACTACTACGATTTCAACTGTCGTGCAAACGCACTTGCCAACTGGTTCATTTATGATCTCAAACTCGAAAAAGGAGACAGGATCGCTGTTTACTCGAAAAACAGAGCAGAATTTATACTGCTTTTTGTTGCCTGTGTAAAAGCCGGAATGATACTCGTTCCGTTAAATTTCAGACTTACTCCGAGAGAGCTTGATACTCTTATTTACGATGCGGAACCATCGGTTTTTATCCATGAGTCGGTTTTTTCCGGTGAAGTAAAAGCACTTACGACTCTCGAACCGATTCCACATAAAATTGAAATGGAAAGCATAAACACATTTTTGACGGCTGAATTTTCAGATACAAAATTGCAGTTCAAAAATGTTGCTGACTTTGAAGACCCGGTAATGATCCTTTATACAGCCGGTACAACCGGCCTTTCAAAAGGAGTCATAATCACAAATAAACAACTTTTCTGGAATGCGGTTAATACTGTCCTGCGGTTAAATCTGACGCATACGGATCATACACAAAGCTACGCTCCGTTTTTCCATACCGGCGGGTGGAATGTTCTCCTAACTCCGTTCCTTTTTGTCGGTGGATCACATACATTATTAAATTCTTTCGAACCTGATACTATTCTCGATCTGATGGAGAAGGAAAAGACAACTCTTCTTTTTGGTGTTCCGACAATGCTTCAGATGTTATCTGATTCTCCACGCTTCGAGGAAACTGACCTGAGTTCAGTGAGATTTGCCATTGTTGGCGGTGCGCCGATGCCGATTCCTCTCATAAATCTTTGGCACAAAAAAGGGATTCCGATCAGACAGGGTTTCGGACTAACTGAAGTAGGTCCAAATTGTTTTTCACTACATCACGATCATGCGATAAGTAAAAAAGGTTCAATAGGATTTCCAAATACATACATTCAGGCAAAAATAGTTGATGAAAATGGAAATGAACTCCCTGTTGATACTCCCGGCGAGTTGTGGTTGAAATCACCCGTTGTTACACAAGGCTACTGGCGGAAACCGAAGCAAACCGCCGAGGCAATCACTGATGGATGGTTTCATACAGGTGATATTCTGTTAAAAGACTCCGACGGATTCTTTTTCGTGGTTGACCGGAAGAAAAACATGTATATAAGTGGTGGTGAGAATGTATATCCATCAGAAGTTGAAAAATATCTTTATCAGAATCCTGCAATAAAAGAATGTGCCGTTATCGGAGTGCCGGATGAAAAATGGGGTGAAACAGGGAAAGCCTTCATCGTGCTAAATCAGGATCATAATTTAAATTCCGAAGAGATAATCCACTTTTGCAAAGAGGGACTTGCAAAATATAAAATTCCTAAACACATTGAATTCCTCCAGGCTCTCCCAAAAAACGAGGCAGGGAAAATAAACCGACAACAATTAACCAACCAAAAATAACCGGAGAAAAACATGAAAAAGCTCTTTTCACTCTCAATCCTTTTCCTCGCAATCGTGCTGACAGGTTGCAACAAAGACGAAAACCCGGTAGTACCACCGACACCAACCGTTGACCCGCTTGTTGGAACCTGGGTCTCTGAGGGTACCGATGTGGCACCAGGCCTCGTTTCTGTTTCAAAAACAAAAAGAGTTGTAGCCACCTTCAACACCAACAAAACCTACAAAGTGGTTTCAACCGACTCTTCAAATGTACAGGTAACATTCGAAGGTACATGGACTTATACGGATAATACCGGTTCGACCATAAAGACCATCACACTCTCCCAGACAGTTCCAACTTCACTTACCTCAACAGGTATTTTTGAAGTTAGCACAAGCGGCAACCTTACTTATGAAGTAATTCAGACAAATCCTGCAATTACAGGTTTCACAGCTCCAACTGCAGCCGAAGGATTCGGATCAACAAAGTACAACGGTATTAAACTTGGTGCAACATGGACACAGAAATATGTTCCACAGGCTCCAAAAACCGAACCACTTATTGGAACATGGCTTTCAGATGGCGCTAATGTGGCTCCGGGACTTAAAACAGTTTCCAAAACCAAAAAAATTGACGCCACTTTCAATGCAAACGGCACCTATAAAGTAATCTCAACTGACTCTTCGAATGTACAGGTTACATTTGAAGGTACATACTCAACAAAAGCAGTTGCAGATATGTCAATCAGAGAAATAACCCTGAACCAGACTGTTCCATCAGCTCTTACATCCACAGGTATCTACCGCGTAAATACAGCAGGACTTTGGTATGAAGTTATTCAGACCACCCCTGCGATCACAGGTTTCACAGCTCCAACAGCAGCAGAAGGATTTGGCAGCACCAAATATAACGGCTTCGCTCTTGGTGTTACCTGGATCCAAAAATATGTAAAAAACTAAACAAAAATTCCTGAACACGGGCGTAACGGGGTCGGAAAAGTGTCCGACCCCGGTCACCCCGTTCCATGCCGGAGAAACAATGAAACAAATCAGACTTCTTATTCTCGCCCTGGCGATACCGCTGATTGCTTTTGCACAGGACACCAGACTCGAAGAAAAACCTCCCCGTGAATTCCAGTTTATCGGATATTCGTTTACACGAATGACATCAGGAAATGTATCTCCAACCAATGATGTTCTTCAGGGGCAGGTTATCGGAAGACTTTTCGGTCAAAACTCAACATTCACGATTCCGCAGACAACATGGTATTTCGAACAAAGATTTGTTCCCATGTTCATCTACAAACCGCAAATACTAGATGATTACGCCACTTTCCGTGCTTTATTTAAAATTGATTATACCTGGGGTGACCAGGCTTACGGTGTCGGCAACAATCGTGGTGGAGCTATAAACGGCGGACAGATCAACCTCCAGACTCTCATGGCTAATGTCGAGCTAAGACCCGAAGATGCCAACTGGAATGTAGTAATCGGAATGCAACGCATTTTTGATAATGTCAGAGACCCGAATATTAATACGCTCACGACTGCACAAACGAGTGCATATAAACTATCTTACTGGGGAACACAGGGTGTTGGTATTTCATCTTACATCGACCCTTCACCATCGACAAAACTAAGACTTGGAATGTTCCAGCTTTGGGAAAATGAGATAAGCAAAGATGATGATGTCATCCTCTGGATGATCGATTTCCTCTGGCACCCTTCTCCATTGATTGAAGCAGGAATAGACGCCTGGTATGTTTATGATAAGGGCAAAGGCGGTGGTGGCATATCGATTCTTGGCCAAGGATTGAACTCTGCTCTCGCTGATTACAATGGTGCAACCAGAGTAAAATTCCCCGGTGTAAATCAAAAATATGAGGGACACATTGGCTGGCTCGGTGGTCATTTCGCATGGAACCGCGACTTTTTAGCTTCCCGCTGGTGGATCGACGGATTCTTTATGTCAAATTTTGGTATCCTTGATACTGTTGGAAGTTCCAATGGCAAAATATCAGATATTTTTGGCTTCTCTGCAAATGCATCAGTTCAGTACAAATATGGTATGACAGCCAACGATAAAGTTTCTTTCGAGGCATTGTACACTTCGGGAGATGCAAACGGAGTAGCTGATGGAACTCTTTCATCTGTAATTACCGGAAATGTTTACGGTTCACCCGTTGGAATCTATTCCAATCACAGAGCCTTCCTTCTTTTCCCCGATCCTCAGGTCGTTAACAGATACTATTCGGCAGTGCACGACATTTCCAACATGGGTCTTGGTGTCACAGCGGGATTCCTCAACTTTTACAAAGATTTTATTCCTAACAAACTTTACGGCAAAGTCGGATTTGCTGCAGCTCTTTCGAACAACAGTCTAAAAGGCGGCGGGAACTTCATGGGGAGTGAAATTAACTTTGAAATGAAGTACAATCTCAAAGTCTTTCTCACAATCGGAGTGCATGGAGCCTATATGATGACAGGTGATTTTTACGATTCTCCGCTCTCGACATATACCGGAGAGAAACCGAAAGACCCTTGGACATTTTTTACAACGCTTAGCTGGCTCATGTTCTAAAGGAGGAAACGATGAAAAAAATATTTGCAATTGCGCTTACAGGACTCTTCCTTTTTACAGGATGTGCGGGCTTTAAATACACAGATGCACCGGCACTTCAATTTCAGGATGTCGATTACTCATATCCAACGAAGACCGTTCTCGAAAATCCGTCTGTGGCTTATGCTGACCTTGGGTCGGGTGACAACACATTGATTCTGATTCACGGCTTGGCAAGCAACGCCGGATTCTGGAGATATGTTGCTCCCGAGCTGGCAAAAAAACACAGAGTAATTGTTGTCGATCTTCCCGGTTACGGCAAATCACAAAAAGGTGATTACCCTTATACTCTCAGTTTTTATGCTGAAACGGTCAAAAAATTGATCGAAACTCTCAAACTGAAAAATGTTTCATTAGTTGGTCACTCGATGGGTGGGCAGATTTCGATGATTTTCGCCCTGAAATACCCCGGATTGATTAAAAGCATCGTTCTTGCTGCCCCGGCAGGTTTTGAACGATTCCAGTACGGGGAAGGGGAGTGGCTTAGAAACGCACTGACTCCCAAAGGTGTTCGCCTGAACCCAGAAGACGGTATCAGAAGAAATCTGGCGAGTAATTTTTACAGTTGGGATGACAAATGGGAATGGATGGTGGAGGAGCGTGCCAGAAACGCAAAAGCCACTGAGATGAAGGAATTCACTTATGCGGTGCTGAAATGCGTAGGTGCGATGCTTGACGAACCCACCTGGAACAGGCTCCAAAACATTACTGTGCCGACACTTATTGTTTATGGAAAACAGGATGGACTTATCCCTAATCCGTATCTTAATCCCGGATTCACTGAAGATATCTTCAAACCCGGTGCTGCTAAAATTCCAAACAGCAAGCTGGTTGAAATCGATCAATGCGGACACATGTTGATAATAGAAAAAGCCTCTGAAGTCAATAAAGCCATACTCGATTTCATAAAGTAATGGAATTCGAAAACCTCAACTATAAGTTTGAGATAACGAAAACCGAAATTGAAGCGGGAACCGTCATCGCCCATACTGACATGGGCGATGGCGAACCCGTCGTATTCCTTCACGGTCTTGGCAGTTACATCCCAGCCTGGAATAAAAATCTGGACTTCCTCTCAAAACACTTCCGTTGCATTGCTGTTGACCTGCCCGGTTATGGTAAATCTTCCAAAATTCTCCATCCGGCAACCATGGACTACTATGCTTCAGTAATCATTGAACTGATGAAAATTTTGGGCTATGATAAATTTACAGTATGTGGACATTCAATGGGAGGTGTTATAGCATTAAAACTGGCGATTGATCACTCCGACAAGATTAACAAAATGGTTCTTGTTGCTCCGGGTGGAGCCGAAACCTATTCGGATGATGAAAAGCTCCTGATTGAAAGTTATTTGAATGCAGATAAGATAATCTCCAATAATGAACAGCAGATAGCCAATAATGTTAAGGTTAACTTCCAAAACTTCCCTCTAGACGCACAATTCATGATCGACGACCGTACAGCGATAAGAAATTCATCTGAATTCCGGCTCCATGCCACAATAATTGCACGAAGTGCTCTCGGGGTAATTAATTCCGATGTACCTTACCGGCTCGATGCAATTAGAACTCCTGCTTTAGGAATCTTCGGCGAGCATGACAAACTGATTCCAAATACATTCGTCCATCCCTGGTTGACCCCTAAGGATATCATCGAAACATTCCGTTCCAGGATTTCTAATTTTACGATAAAGACTTACGACGAAACAGGGCATTTTATCCAGTTCGAACAACCGGAATATTTTAACCGTGATGTTCTGGAGTTTATTTTACAATAATGTCTCATAATGAGGCATTAAAATCAGCAAAATTTAATAAAACACTTAAAACTGCATAAATCCTGCCGCTAACACCTCTCAGACCTCTTTTCGCGGCTGTCCATTTTGATTCAGCGTAAATCCATTAATCTCAAAATAATACACATCAAACATTGCTTCATAACCCCTTCGCGTACTAAATCATGTAATAACAAGTGAAATAAGAGTTTGGCACGCTTTTTGAACATTGTGATTCGAATTTTAATCACATGAGGTCAAAAAGTGAAAAGAATCAACCTTTTTATTCTGTTTTTATCAATCACAGTATCACAACTTTTCGCAGTGGTACCTGATTCAATCTCAAACAAACCTTCAGTTGTCCCGGTCACACCACCTGTGATGTCATCCGGCACTACTGTAAGGGTTTTTGGAACCGGAACAGGACAAAATGTCAGTTTCCAGTTCCCAATCGGGACAACAATGAATGTCTGGGCAGGAACTCTTAACGGAGACTTGAACGGGACTGCAGCCAAGTTCTATTGCATCGACATTTCGCATTGGCTTGCTACCTGGTCGACTTCCTCCCCAAACGAATATACTGATGATGGTCCAACCAATCAGTATATTTCCTACATTTTAAATAATTATGCTCCTTTTACAGGAACTCCAACGGCAACTGAAGCTGCAGCAATTCAGATCGCAATCTGGCACTTTAGTGATGGAGTTGACGCAAGTACAGTAACAAATTCAACAATCAAAAACAGAGCTTTGAGCATTATTGCCGATGCGAATGCAAATTCGAACAGCGGATCGATACTCTCAACTCTGCTTTTTAATCCCGGAACACAATCGATTCCTGTTGGACAGAATGCAGTATTTAACCTGACAGCGTATAACGCATCCTTTCAGACAATGCAGGGAGTGAATGTTGGTTTTACATCGACTTCAGGAAGTTTAAATTTCTCATCCGCAGTTACAGATGCAACCGGAACAGTCAGCAATCTGATACTTACCCAGGGCTCACAAAATACCGCAACTGTTTCAGCCACTGCACATCATATAATTCCACAGGGAACCCGCTACATTCACAAAACAAGACCAAACGATCAGCAAAAAATCGTTTTGGCAACTCCTGTGAATACAACCGTGACAACCAATGCAAGTGTTACATGGGTTTCATCAGCAGATTTAAGCATTTCAAAAACCGCCTCTTCCACAAGTGGTAACCACGGTGATGTTATCTCGTTCACCATTACAGTTACCAATCATGGTTTGAGCGGAGCAACTAATGTTGCAGTAACTGATCATCTTCCTTCGGGCTTGACTTTCAATTCCGCTTCAGCATCACAGGGAAGCTACAACAGCAACACAGGAGTGTGGACGGTAGGAAGCCTTGCAAACGGAGCTTCTGCAACCCTTCAAATGACAACAACCGTAAATCTTCAGTCATTAAACTCAAACTATTTCAATCTTGGACCTGCAACTGGCTACAACCTGTTTGTATTGAATGATGCATTCCAGCCTTCATCCGATACAGAAGGAAAAGTTGCTGTCGGTCATAATGCACACTTTGCCGGGTACAGTGTTGGTGACAAACTGACATTTGCTCCCGGAACCGAAGATGTTCTTGTAGTAGGTAACGATCTTACCTACATTTCGGGTGCTGTCTATTCAGGAAATGTTGTTTACGGTCATTCAACAAATCTTCCGATCAATGCAGTAAGCATCAACAACGGTTCTTTAAGACAAGGAAGTGTTGTCGATTTCGCAGCAGCTTCCTCTTATCTCTTGAATTTATCTACCTCACTCTCAAATTATCCTGCAAATGGAAATGTAACTTTCCAGTGGGGTGGTTTGGAACTGAACGGAACTCATCCACTTCTTAATGTCTTCAATGTTGACGGTGCACAGCTTTCACAGGCAAACAATATGGCAATCAATGTGCCAAACGGTTCTGTGGTACTCATAAACATTAGCGGAACCAGTGTAAGCTGGAGAGGTGGTCTTACAGTTACCGGCACTTCGATAAGCAATGTACTTTACAATTTCCATCAGGCTACAAGCGTTACCATACAGGGAATTGACATACGGGGTTCCATACTTGCTCCAAAAGCAGACATGAACTTCGTTACCGGTGTTATTAACGGTCAGATGATCTGCAAGAACTTCACAGGTCAGGGACAGATGAACAATACCGGATTCACAGGTAACATTCCTGTAGATGCAAATGTGATGAATATTGCTGAAATAACTCATTCAGATCAGTATGATCCTGATTCCACACCGAACAATGGTATCAACACAGAAGATGACTATGCCTCTGTTACAGTTCACCTGTTCAACTACACTGGTGGATCGGGTGGCTCAGGCGGATCAGGTGGAAGTTCGGGATCAGGAACCGGCAACTGGACAACCCAGGGTCAGTTTATGAGTAACGAATTTATCTGGGCAATCACCTCTGACAACAATGGTAATCTGCTTGTTGGCACGATCGGTGGAAAGATATACAGGAAAAATGGCTCAACATTTGAGAGAATCAATCCAACGATGACTGTTGGCTATGTTTGGTCAATCGCAGTGGATGCATCCGGAACCATATATGCAGGAACAGAACAGGGATTGTTCAAATCAACCAACGGTGGAACTTCATGGTCGCTGACTTCGCTCACAGGCAAAGATGTCAGGGCGATAAAGATTGATCAGTCAGGCAACCTTTATGCAGGTACATGGGGATTCGGAGTACTTAAATCAGCAGATCATGGTGCCTCATTTACATCATTGAATACCGGTGTGTTAAGTACTGCAATTCATGCACTCGCAATAGATGCCTCCGGAAACATATATGCCGGATCATTCGGTGGTGGTATCATCAAGTCAACCAATGGTGGAGCAGCCTGGACAGATCTTAACTCAGGTTTCCCTCACATTTGGGCACTTGCAATTTCACCAAATGGAAATATTTATGCCGGAACATATGGTGCCGGTGTCATCAGATCAACAAACAACGGGAATACCTGGACCTCCACACCGGTCGGACAGGCATTCATTTATGGAGTAACGACAGATGCAAACAACAATGTTTATGCGGCTTCATGGTCAAATGGTATTTTTGGAAGCTCAGATAATGGAAGCACTTGGACTAACCTGGGACTCTCAGGTCTCGGTGCCGGTTCGGTATTCTCAACACCTTCTTCGAATATCGTATGGGCGGGAACAGAAAATGGAGTACTCTACTCACTCGACTCACCAATGTCTGTCAAGACCACAGGTGCCACAGTACCGGTAGAATACAACCTTTCACAGAATTACCCGAATCCTTTTAATCCTTCGACGATTATAAGATTTGCGATTCCAACTGAAAGCCCTGTCACAATAAAGGTTTACTCGATTACTGGAGAGATGGTAGCAACCATACTCAACGAGGTAAAAACCGCAGGTGAATATGAAGTCAGCTTTGACGCTGCAGCACTTCCTACAGGCGTCTACATTTACAAGATAGATGCAGGAAAATTCAGCAGCACAAAAAAAATGATGCTCGTGAAATAATCCAATAATGCAGTGATGCAATAATCCAAAAATATTTTGGAACCCAAGGCTGCCCGGTAAAACGGGCAGCCTTTTTTTTTCAGATAAATTAATTCTTTACAAATAGTTATCTTGCATGATTATTTTGAAAATTTTGCAGAATAAAGGATACGAATATGAGCATTCTTGTTGACAAGAAAACCCGCCTTGTGGTACAAGGGATTACGGGAGGAGAGGGATCTTTTCACACCAGACAAATGGTGGAATATAAGACAAAAGTGGTTGCGGGAGTAACACCCGGAAAAGGTGGAACTGAGTTTGAGGGAATACCCGTATTCAATACAGTTCAGGAAGCAGTGGATATTGCAAAAGCCAACACTTCTGTGATTTTTGTCCCTGCATCGTTCGCTGCAGATGCAATACTTGAAGCTGCAGACGCAGGAATAAAAGTGATCATATGCATTACCGAAGGAATTCCTGCGGCTGATATGATTCCTGTTTATCATCTGATCAGACAAAAAGGTATCGTGCTGATCGGACCAAACTGCCCCGGTGTTATTTCCCCCGGGAAAGGGAAAATTGGAATTATGCCCGGTTTCATCCATAAACCGGGTAATGTTGGTGTTGTTTCCCGTTCAGGAACTTTGACTTATGAAGCCGTAAAGCAATTAAGTGATCTCGGTATCGGACAGTCAACCTGTGTCGGAATTGGTGGAGACCCCGTCATTGGTTCAAGATTCATTGACATTATCAAACTGTTCAATGAAGATCCTGAAACCGAGGGAATCGTGATGATCGGTGAGATCGGCGGATCCGCTGAAGAAGAGGCTGCCGAATTTATCAAAAAGAATGTGAAAAAACCTGTCGTAGGATTTATTGCCGGACAGACTGCACCTCCCGGAAGAAGAATGGGACATGCCGGTGCAATTATCTCCGGAGGTAAAGGTACTGCCGCCGAAAAGATGGAAGCGATGAAAAAAGCAGGTATCAAAGTTGTAAATTCGCCCGCAGAGATTGGTATCACAATGAAAAAGGCACTCGATGCCAAATCAAAGAAAAAAGTTAACGCATAAATCTAAATTTTAGGAGAAAATATTGAGCAATCTGACTTTTGCAATCATTAAACCTGATGCAGTAAGAAACAATTATATCGGTCAAATTATCACAATGATAACCGAAGCCGGATTCAAAGTAAAAGCGATGAAAATGACAAGAATGAGCGCGGATTCAGCAAAAGGATTCTACGAAGTTCACAAAGAGAGACCTTTCTACGGTGAGCTGGTTGAATTCATGTCATCAGGACCATGTGTTCCATTAATGCTCGAAAAAGAAAATGCAGTGGCTGATTTCAGAAAACTGATCGGAGCAACAGACCCTGCACAAGCAGAAGAGGGCACAATCAGAAAAAAATATGCCGGCGGTAAAGCTGAAAATGCTGTGCACGGTTCCGACAGCGATGAAAATGCACTTATAGAGATTTCTCATTTCTTTTCCCGTGATGAACGGTTGAATAACTACCCTCTTTAATGCCAATTTCCCGCTGGAAAAAACTTAAGAGCCGGGAGTATCACAGAAATCCTTTCTGGAATTACCGCATTGATGATTTTGTAATCCCCTCAACGGGTTTCAAAGGAAAATATTATTATGTGGATACTAACGGCTCTTCAATGGTCATTCCTGTAAATGACGAAGGTAACCTGCTTCTCGTGGAACAATACCGTTATTTGAACAAGAGGTTTTCTCTTGAGTTTCCGTGTGGCGGAATTAAAACAGGTTCGACACCTGAGGAAACTGCTATGCTCGAATTAAGGGAAGAAACCGGTTTTTCTGCAAAAAAAATGACAAAAATCGGCAAATTCTGTCCATTTAACGGTGTGACGAACGAAAACTGTTTCGTTTATTTTGCAAGAGACCTTGTCCCTGACATGAAGAACCCGGACGATACAGAGGAATTAAGGGTAGTGGAAATTCTCATTCCCATGTTTGAAGCGATGGTCTACCAAGGAAAAATATTTGATGGTATGACACTTGCAGCATGGGCTATGGCTAAGCACAAAATTATGGAGAAGCTTTGATCAGGATTTCTGTGGCTGTTTTTTTTCTTCTCCTTCCTTTTACTTTATTCGGATGTCAAAGAAATACAGAATCAGGATCAGATACATCGTTAAATGCTTCTGAAAAAGAGAAATTCAAAAACGGTGTTGATGTGTTTCTTGAAGAGAAGGTCCCGGAGATTGCAGGAAAACGGGTTGGAGTGGTAACAAATCATTCTGCGATTACGGCAGATGGTAAACATCTCGTAGATGCTCTCCATTTCGATAAGAAGATCAAAATTACTGCTGTGTTTGGTCCTGAGCATGGTTTCCGTGGTGATGCGGCTGCAGGAAAGAAAATAGACGATTCCAAAGATGAAAAAACGGGATTGCCGGTTTATTCGTTATATGGGGCGACAAAAAAACCAACCTCTGAAATGCTCGCCGGGGTTGATGTCATGCTTTTCTCAATAAGGGATGTCGGAGTTAGATTCTACACATACATTTCAACCCTCTATTATGTAATGGAAGCGTGTGGTGAAAAAGGGATACCGGTGCTGGTTATCGATCAACCGAATATCATCGCGTGCACATATGTGGATGGTCCAATTGTTGACGAGTCTCTTTTTTCATTTGTCGGTATAACAGCATTGCCCATTGCGCATGGGATGACCGTCGGCGAACTTGCACTCTTTTTTAAGGATGATATTCTAAAGAGAAAAGAGATTAAGTGTGATGTCGATGTTGTCAGGATGAAAGGTTATTACAGAGAGACGGAATTTGACTCTACAGGCATGAAATGGTTGAATCCGTCACCGAATCTAAGGTCGGTACTTGCGGCAAAAGTATATCCCGGTAACTGTCTTCTTGAGAATACGAATCTCTCGGAAGGGAGGGGAACCGAGGATCCGTTTCTGATCTTTGGAGCTCCATTTGTAAATTCAGGCGAACTGGCTGAAGCGATCTCACGATTCCCCGGCATCAAAAAAGTGGAAACAGTTGAATTTACTCCCCGTGAAAGTGCTGCAGCGACCAAGCCCAAGTATTTGAATGAAAAATGCAACGGGGTAAGAATAAAAGAAACAACTCCTGAATTCGAGTCTGTGAAATTCGGTTTTTTCCTCCTTGATCATTTGTTAAAGGCTTATCCGGGAAAATTTGAAATCAGGGAAAAAGGATTCAGCGGTAAAGCCGGGAAAAATGGGATCAGGGAAGTTTTGGAAAAGTCAGGGTGGGAGGCTGTTGTTCAAGGTTACAAACCGGAGCTGCAGCAGTTCATGCAACTTAGAAACAAGTATTTATTATACACTAACTTAAGGTAACAACATGTTATTAAGAAAACTAATGTTTTCAATATTCGTTCTGTCTTCCGTCGTGATTCTTTCGGGATGTGGAGAAAAAGGTTCTGAAGCCGTTCAGGGTGCCACAGAAATAGATACCAATTATCTCAAAGTGGAAGATGTAAAAGCCGCAGAAGGTGTTACAACTTTCGGTTACAAACTGGAAAAAGGAGATAAGTTCACTTACAAAGTGGCTTTTATCAACAAAATTACACAGGATATGAAGGCTGATACCGTCATTTCGCAAAAAGTTGATCAGAGAAATGTACTTATTATCGATTTTGAAGTGAAGGATGTTGACAAAGATACAATAGCAGAGGTTGAAGTAACAACCAGAAGCGTATATGTGAAATCAGATCTAAACGGTACCGTAAAAGAGTATAAAACGGGTGACAAACTCGATTCCACAAGCAGAATCGATTTTGGCTTCTATGAGGCTTTATCCGGTAATTCTTTTATGGCAAGAATCGATAAAAAAGGGACAATTCGCGAAGTCTACAAAGTCGATAAAATTGTTGACAATGCACTTCCAAAAACAAATGGTAAAGATTCAATTTCTGCACAGCAGAGAGAAATGGCAACCACTGAAGTTGCAGAGAATCTTAAGGGAATGATTCTTCAGGTGTTTAGAAACTTTTCGAATGGCAGCCTTAAAGCCAATGAGACCTATAGTGACAAAAAACCACCCGTTGCAGATCCCAGCAGGATGTACCAGTTGAATGCTACACAGCTTTACACGCTTAAAGAAAAAGGTAAATTCAACGGTAGCGACATTTCCATAATTGATGCAGGATATGATGCATCGTATGAATTTAATCCCGAACTCGCACAGCAGGGAATCAAAGTTGATAAAAGCTTGATTACCGGTGGCGGCAAGGTTTACTACAATGATAAAGAAGGCAAACTTCAGAAGTCAAGAACAAATCTTGTTGAGGAAATCGCTTTCAGCGGTGAGATACCCGACAAAACAGGTAAAAAGATTCCATTCACGAGTGTTAAAAAATCACTCATCGTGAACATAGTTGAGAAAATTAAATAATCTCAACTGAGTAAGTTATTCTTAAGAGGCTGCCCCGATATCGATTATCCGGCAGCCTTTTTTTTTACATCCGTTTCTGAACCACTATTCTTACACCCTCCACCATAATTACTTTGAGGGGTGAGTCCTTTTCGATATAATCTCCCTGAGTTACAACATCGTACCTCTTTTCCTCAATCAAAGCTGTGCCTGCAGGTCTCAGGACAGTAAGCGCTGTACCTTCCTTTCCAACGAGTCCGGAATAATCAGGAGCAGAAGTAAAGCCGGTTTTTGAACCCGATTCTGTATCCAGTACGAAAGCCTTGAATGTCCTGGTGTTTGGAAGGAACTTGTAAGCAAGAAATCCGAGGAAAAAGAATCCAAAAATTGCCGACCCCAATTGAATAATAGCCATCTGAATAAGGGAAGAGTCGAAATATCCTTCGGTATTAACCAGGGAAAAGAAGAGGGAAGCGATCATAAGGAGAATACCGACCACACCGGCAACTCCAAATCCGGGAATCAGAAATATTTCAACCAGAATAGCTGCAAGGCCCAAGATAAAAAGCACCACTTCGAACCATGAAGCCAGATCAAGAATTAGAGAAGATCCAAAAAACAGAGTGAGAAATACAATGCCAAGAATACCCGGCACACCGAATCCGGGAGTTTTGATTTCAGTATATATACCCGCGAGTCCGAGCATTATAAGCAGGGAGGCGATTATCGGGTTGTTCAAAAATCGTACGAATTCTTCAGCCCAGTTGGTTTTCACATCGATGATCAGGGGATTGGAGTAACCAAAAGCCTCTGCCGCAGCTTTTGCCGAACCGACTATTGTGTCAGCCATTTTCAGGTTCACTGCCTCGACATCATCGAGCGAGACCAGTTGTGTGGAATCCACCAGCCCGGGTATTACAATTCTTTCGTCGACCATGCCCTCAGCAATTTTAGGATTTCTGCCGTTTTTTTGTGCCGTAGATCTCATCTCAGCCCGCATATACGACTGATATTTTTCAGATCCTTTTTTACCCTCCTGGTCAACCACCGTCGCGGCTCCCATCGTGCTTCCGGGTGCCATGGCAATTTTTTTGCAGGAGAGGGTAATGAGTGCACCCGCAGAAATGGCTCTCTTATTAACAAAAGCCAGGGTAGGAATTTTTGCATCAATCAGCAGGTCTTTCAGTTGCGTGGCAGCGTCAACTCTGCCGCCAAAGGTGTTTATCTCGACTATCAGAGCATCTGCCTTCTCTTTTGTTGCCAGTTCAAGTGCCCTTTTTAGGTAGGGAACGAGAGAAAGTGAGATTTCCTCATCGAATGTAACACGGTAAACCGTCGATTGGGCAAAGCCGAGGGAACTTAAAAGTAATACGATAGTACAAATTAGAAGCGAAGTTTTTGATTTCATGACTTTTAATGGATTATTTTGCAATCTTGTTTGCTAATATAATGCGATTTATCGGAATAATTTATTAAATTTGTATTTAAATCAGACCTCATTTTTCGTTAACCGAAAACAATTTAATATGGAGAATAACATGTCAAACAAATTTGCCGGATTTCGGTCTTTCCTCCTGTTGGCAATCGCCGCTATTACCATGTACGGTTTTACTTACATCCCCGAAGGAATCGAAATCGGTCCTTTTACAACCAAGAAAGTGGATGTTCTTTCGGATGTAAAAGCTGACGAGATAACTCAAAGAATTGATGAATACAACTATTTCAGAGGGCTCGCTGATGCTTATGGCGTACTCGTGAACAACGATGTTTTAAGTGTCGAGAATTACAGTTCTGAGCTTAGAATTGAGGGTGATTTACAATCGAAAGTACCCATTTCGGGAAACACATCCCAGCTTAAAGGATTTGCCTCTGCTTTAAAGGGCTCAAAAAGCGGTACTGTAAGAATTGCTTATTTTGGAGATTCAGCCATTGAAGGTGACAATATTTGTGCAGATTTCCGCGAAGCACTTCAGGAGAAATTCGGCGGAACCGGTGTCGGTTTTGTTGCAATTACTACTCAGGATAAAGCATACAGAGCAACCACGAAACTTGATTTTTCGGGAAACTGGGACTCACAGCTCGTAATCAACGGCAACCCTAAAAGAGGCGCAGGTATTTCCGGTGGAGTCTTTGTTCCAAAAAGCGGAAGCTGGGTAAAGTATGAAACAACCTGGAAATATAAAACTGTAAGAACTTTCGACAAAGTGAGAGTATTCTACACAGAAGGTTCAGGTAATTTCAAATACGAATTTGATAAAGGTGGCGAAAATTCAGCTCCATTCAAATCCGGAAAAGGTGTAAATGTCACTGACATTACCTACAAAGGTTCAAAATCATTCAAACTTACTGCTGACAAAGACAATCAGGCTGCACTTTATGGAGTAAGCCTCGAATCCGGCAACGGCGTTTATGTAGATAATTTCCCGCTTAGAGGAGATGATGGTAACGCTCTCAAAAGAATTCCAAAAGATAACATCAAAGCTTTTCATGGCTATTTGAACTATGATTTGGTAATTCTAAGTTTTGGTCTGAACTCAGTAGACAAAGTGAAAAACACAACGAACTATGAAAAAGAATTTACCGATGTGGTAAACCATATTAAGAGTGCAATGCCCGGTGTTCCAATCCTGATTGTCGGAGTTGGAGATAAAGGCAAAAAAGTCGGTTCGAAGTTCGAAACAAACGATATGGTGAAAAAACTTGTAACAGTCCAAAAGAATGTCGCTTCGAAAGCCGGTGTTGCGTTCTGGGATCTTTTTGCTGCGATGGGTGGCGAAGGTGCAATGGAGCGTTGGGGCAAAGACAAACTTACCACTGCTGACATGACACATCTCAGTGCAGAAGGTTATAAGAAAGTAGCCCGCATGCTTTTTGATGCACTGATGGATTATTACGGTAAAAACTAACTTAGAGAACCATTTGAAACATTATAATAATGTTTGGCAACGCTGGGAGGATAACTCCCGGCGTTTTCCCAATAAAGACGCCATAGTTCACTGGAGAGCCGGTGAGGAACCATTTAGATGGTCATTCAAAGATTTGTTGGAAACCGCCAACAAATTTTCCATTTTATTAAAGAAACAGGGAATAAAGAGAAATGAAGTGTGTGCCATCATAATCAGGCACAACCCGATGTTTTTCCCTTTATATCTCGGTGTAGCAGGCTTGGGTGCCATCCCGGCAGTGCTTGCATATCCAAATCCCAGACTTCATCCTGACAAGTTTAAATCCGGTGTGGAAGGGATGTCCCAGCGCTCCGGACTCGACTGGATATTTACTGAAGCGGACCTTGAACCGATTATTGCCCCGCTCGTGCACCACGAGGGGAGTACGATAAAAGGGCTCTTCTTTCCTTTGGAATGGGAGAGAGAATTTTCACCCTCAGCAGAAGAAATTAATGATTTGACATCAGTCAGAGACTCAATTGTTGAATCAGATCCTTTCCTTCTGCAACATTCATCAGGAACAACGGGACTTCAGAAACCGGTGCTGCTCTCCCAGCGGGCAGTTTTGGATCATGTGGACAACTACGCCCTTTCAATAAATCTGACTGAGGATGACAAAATTGTAAGCTGGCTTCCATTATATCATGACATGGGGCTGATAGCTGCTTTCCATCTTCCACTTGCATTTGGAATAACTTCTGTGCAGGTTGATCCTTTTGAGTGGGTGCTTGCGCCTTCACTACAGTTCGAAGCTTTGAATGCGGAAAAAGCCACAGTGTGCTGGCTGCCTAATTTTGCCTACAATTTCATGGCTGACAGGATTGAGGAGGATGAGATGGAATCTGTTTCCCTCGAATCTTTGCGACTTGTGATTAACTGCAGTGAACCTGTAAGAAACGAGAGTCATAAAAAATTTAATGCCGCTTTTGGCAAATATGGATTTAATCCTCTCGGTTTATCGGCTTCCTATGCGATGGCAGAAACAACATTTGCCGCAACACAAACAGAACCGGGTAAACCGATTACCACCATCGAAGTGGATCGTGAAAGCCTTGCTCAGGGAGTGGTCACTCCACCAATTCCGGGGAAAACATCAAGAATCTGCGTTTCTTCCGGAAAGGTAATAAAAGGATGTGAAGTAAGGATTGTTGATGAGAAAGGTAATGAGCTTCCTGAACATGGAGTTGGCGAGATAATCATCACATCGGTTTCTATGTTCGACGGCTACAGAAACTACCCTGAAAAAACTGCTGAAGTTCTCAAGGATCGCTGGTATCACAGCGGAGATTACGGCTTTAAACAGAATGATGAACTCTTCGTAATTGGCCGTAAAAAAGACATAATTATTGTCGCCGGTAAAAACATTTATCCCGAAGATGTCGAAGATGCCATTGGAGTGGTAAGCGACATCATCCCGGGCAGGGTAATTGCATTCGGCGAAGATAATGTGGAACTCGGCACGGAGGAAATCAGCGTTGTTGCCGAAACTCCACTAACTGACGAGAAAGAGAAAAAACGACTGATTCAGCGTGTGAAGGAGAAAGGGACTTCGGTTGATCTTACGATCACGCATGTATATCTTGTACCTCCAAGATGGCTGATTAAAAGTTCTGCCGGTAAACCGAGCAGAAAAGCCAACAAAGAGAGAATCGCCGAAATGAAAGAATTGAACAAACATTAGACAGAAAGAACCATAATGATATCAGAGAGACTAAAGAATACTATACTTAAACAACTTGAACTCGAAGATTACGACATTCAGGATGAGACTAAAGCAAATACTGTACCCGGTTGGGATTCACTTAGTCATGCCAATGTGATCCTTTCGATTGAGAAAGAATACAAGATAAGACTGAAGCACATTGAAGTTCTTAAATGCAAAAATCTGGGTGACCTTCAGAGACTTGTCGATTCCAAAATTTCGTAAAAAGGTACTGTATTGAATTCTGTCATCGATTTTTCCAAACTGGCGGGGCTGTTCGTTTACAGTCCGGACAATCCGCTTCAGTTTGGTACGCTTACTTTTATGTTCTTTCTTGCTTTGGGACTTCTTGTTTATCATGCAATTTACCCGAATCAGAGATTAAGAGCTACATTTCTACTGTTGTTCTCGGCGTTTATCTACTACAAAATTGGCGGTTTATTCCTCATCCTCCTGTTGGGCGTCGGGGTTGTAAACTATTATTTTGGAAAGATACTCTTCGGAATTGCTGATACAGACAAGCGAAGGTATGTACTTTGGGGAATGGTGATCCTGAATGTCGGATTACTTGCATACTTCAAGTACACAAATTTTGTGCTCAGTCAAATTGCAACTCTTCAGGAGACAGAATTTACAGCACTCGATATCATGCTTCCAATCGGTATCTCATTTTACATATTCAAGGTATTAAGCTTTCTTTTCGATATTTATTACGAAAAATATGAGGAATTGCCCCGTCTCGATGATTTTATGCTGTATGTTGCCTTTTTCGGGAACATTCAGGCAGGTCCTATCGACAGGGCGGATGAGTTTATTCCACAGATTAAACAGGACCTCCTCACTTCTCCGGAAGGGAAAACGACAACCGGACTGGCAGTATTTTATCTTGCTTCGGGAATAATCAAAAAGCTGATTATTGCCGACTATATATCCTTGAATTTTATCACAAGAGTCTTTGAGGATCCTCTAAGATTCACCGGCGCAGAGAATATACTCGCCATATATGGCTATTCGATTCAGATTTATTTCGATTTTTCGGGTTATTCTGACATGGCTGTGGGGATGGCTTTGCTGTTCGGATACAAAATTATCGACAACTTCAATTCACCATATAAAGCCACAAGTGTTGCCGATTTCTGGAGACGCTGGCATATCTCTCTTTCGAGGTGGCTGCTTGATTATCTTTTTACCCCGATGCAAATGGGGTTAAGGAACATGAAGCAATACGGGAATGCAATAGCGCTGATTGTAACATTTGCCGTCTGCGGACTTTGGCACGGAGCCACCTGGGGTTTTATCATCTGGGGTACCGTTCATGGCATCATAATGGGATATTCAGTGCTGACGAAAAAACTCCGGGCAAAAGGATTGATGAAAGCTGGTGTGAAGGAAGGGGGAAGAGTATTGAATTTTGTTAGAGGTTTCATCACTTTCAATATCATCACCATTACCTGGATATTCTTCAGAGTTGATTCATTAGACAAAATTCCAATGATCTACACACAGATTACAGAGAACCTGCACGCTGTGGTTTTTACTCAGTTCTATGGTGGATTCCCGGGAGTGCTCATCTTTTTTGTGATTGGACTCATTATCATCTTTTTCCCTGAAGGAGCAAAAGAGAAGATAAAAACGGGGCTTATGAATTTGCCATTCTGGGCACAGGGACTTGTTCTTGGATTCGTAATCTATCTGGCTTCTCAGATAATGATGGCTGAAATGGTTCCTCCTATCTATTTTGAATTTTAATTTTTAGAAGGTTTATGAAAAATATTGCAGTTGTTTTATGTCTGATCTTAATTTTAGGAACCGGAATGTCAGCACAAGTTGCCACCATATCGCAGATAGATGGTGTATATATGGTCATTACTGAAAAATATGCCCCGGATAAGCGGACGGCTATTCTGGATCTTAAATTTGATTTGGATATGCCGCGTAACATCCTTACTGTCTCCGGCGAGACTACCGTACCGGCAGCACTCGAAGATATGAAGAAGATGCTATATAACTACACAATCAACGATATCGTTGAAAGGCTCCCTTCAAAATCCCTAAAAGGTTATGAATATGGGGTGGTCACACTTTCAGTAGCGAACATCAGATCGAAACCTTCTCATCCTGCGGAACTTGTTACTCAGGCTTTGATGGGAACTCCTGTCACTATTTTGAAAGAGGATGATGACAATTGGTTTTTGGTTCAGAATCCTGAAGGATATATTGGCTGGGTTGATGATGCCGGAGTTCAATCGTTCACCAAAAAAGAGATGGAAGGCTGGTACAGAGCCGACAAGGTAATCTTCACAGATGTTTATGGTTTTGTTTATGAAGATGAGAATGCAAAAGGCGGTACAATATCGGACATTACAGCAGGGGGTATCCTGCAGGTTAAATCGACCGGCAAAAACGGTTATAAAGTGACACTTCCGGATGGCAGAGAAGGTTTTGTATCCAAAAAATCGGCTTCACCGCTTAAAAAATGGATCAAGGGACAAAATCCCGATTCAAACGCAATAATCAAAACCGCTAAAAAATTCCTGGGAGTGCCTTATCTCTGGGGCGGTACTTCCCCAAAAGGAATGGATTGCAGCGGATTTACCAAAACGGTGTATTTCCTGAATGGAATCATGCTTGCCAGGGATGCCTCTCAACAGTGTCTGTATGGTGAGGAGGTCGATGTTTCAAAAGGATATGATAACCTGAAAAGAGGGGATTTGCTCTTCTTTGGTCCTAAACCCGAGGAGGGGAAAAAACAGCGAATTACTCATGTTGGCATTTACATGGGGAACAAAGAATTTATCCATGCAGCCGGGATGGTGGGTATTAACAGTTTTGACTCCGCAAGCCCGATCTTTAGCGCTTACAGAACCGGGATGCTTGTCTCGGCAAGAAGGATTTTGACCAAGGTTGATTCACCCGGAATTAAAAAGATTTCGGTTTCAGACTATATCAAATGAGACGATAATGGATTCCAGAAGAGATTTTATAAAAAAAGCTTCGTTACTGGCAGGAGCTGCGGTAGTGGCAGGAAATGGAGCCTCAATAACAAAATTCGCAATAAATAAAATGAACAGCAATAAACTAAAGTTAAGTTTCAGACCTTATACCCTTGAACTAAAACATGTTTTTACTCTTGCAACGAGTTCAAGAACCACCACTCCAGTAATGCTTACTGAAATTCAGTTTGGAGATGTTACGGGTTACGGTGAAGCCTCAATGCCACCCTATTTGGGTGAAAGTCACGAGACGGCAACTGCTTTTCTTTCAAAAGTGAAACTTGATCAATTCAGTGACCCTTTCAAACTGGAAGAGATAGTAGATTACATCGATACTGTGGATACAGGGAACTACGCTGCAAAAGCCTCGGTTGACATAGCCTTGCATGATCTGGTCGGTAAATTGATCGGACAGCCCTGGTATAAAATCTGGGGTTACGATCCTGCCAAAACTCCTAATACAAGTTTTACAATAGGAATAGACAAACCGGAAGTGGTAAAAGAGAAAGTACGGGAAGCTGCCGAGTACAAAATACTTAAGGTAAAACTCGGTCGTGATACGGATAAAGAGATGATTGAAACCATTCGCTCGGTTACCGATAAACCGATTTGTGTCGATGTTAATCAGGGTTGGAAGGACAAACAGGCGGCTCTGGACATGATTCATTGGCTCAAAGAAAAAGGTGTTGTTTTTGTCGAACAGCCGATGGACAAAAAGAATCTTGACGATAACGCATGGCTTACCCAAAACAGCCCTCTGCCAACCATAGGCGATGAAGCGGTTCAGGGGCTTGCGGATGTTCTAAAGGCTAAGGGAGTTTACTCAGGTATCAACATCAAACTGATGAAATGTGGCGGAATGAGAACAGCCAACAAGATGGTAAGTCTTGCTGATGGATTGGGTTTAAAAGTGATGATAGGTTGTATGACCGAGACTTCATGCGCCATTTCAGCCGCAGCACAGCTTTCACCGATGGCGTTATGGGCTGATCTTGATGGAGCACTTCTCATCAGCAATGATATTTATAAAGGAACTACAATAACGGATGGAAAGGTTACTCTTTCATCGTTACCAGGAATTGGAATAGAAAAAATTTAATTAACGGAGACATCTTAATGAAACCCGGTTATTCAATAACTAAAATTATCCTGCTATTAATTATCATGACAGCTACTGAAATATTTGCCGGTGGTGTTTTCCCTTACAAAGTTCACAGGGTTACACTTCAAAACGGATTTAAAGCCCTTCTTATCCCGATGCCGGGAAGCGGTCTGGTTTCATACTATACCGTCGTCAGAACGGGAAGCCGTGACGAGTGGGAACCCGGAAAAAGCGGATTTGCCCACTTTTTTGAGCACATGATGTTTCGCGGTACTAACAAGTATCCGCTTTACGACTCGGTTACCACTTCCATCGGTGCCGATGCAAATGCCTATACAGATGATGACCTTACGGTTTACCATTTGAATTTTGCTGCAGAAGACCTGGATAAGGTCATGGATCTGGAATCCGACCGTTTCCAAAATCTGAATTATAAAAAAGACCAGTTTATGACGGAAGCAGGTGCTGTTTACGGTGAATACAGAAAAAGTGTCACAAATCCGTTTTCAGTGCTTTTTGAAAAATTTCAGGATATGGCTTTTGACAAACACACTTATAAGCATACGACTATCGGATTTGAAGCTGACATAAAAGAGATGCCAAACCAGTATGAATACAGTCTCTCTTTTTACAATCGTTACTACAGACCCGAAAATTGTGTTCTCGTTATTACAGGTGACTTTGATGTAGCGAGTGTGACGGGAATGGTCGAAAAATATTATTCATCATGGAAAACAGGCTATACTCCTCCAAAAATTGAAATGGAGCCAAAGCAAACAGCGCCGAGGGAAGCAAAAATTAAATATGACGGTAAAACTCTTCCTCTTCTGGCAATCGGATACAAGTATGATGGATTTAATGTTTTTAACAAAGGTTATATGTCGATGATCCCGTTTGCGGATATTGCCTTTGGAGAGACGAGTGAATTGTACAAAAAACTCGTGCTTGACGAACAAAAAGTCCAGTTTATTGCCGGTGGAGCTCAGACCAGAAGGGATCCGTTTCCATTTATGATCTATTCGAGAGTTAAAGCGGAGAAAGATCTGGATTATGTTAACCAGGAAATCGAAAAAACGATTGATTATTACAAAAACAATCTGGTCTCAAAGGAACAGTTGGACAAATTGAAGAAGAGGATGAAATACCAGTTCCTCATGGGTCTAGACAGTCCCGAGGCGGTCGCCTCAGTTCTGCCGATGTTTATTACGCTTTCGGGAGATATCGAAATACTTGATGAATTTTACACCCAGATGATGGACATAACTCCTCAGGATATTCAAAATGCCGTCAAAAAGTATTTTGTTAAAGAGAGCAGGAACCAAGTAATTCTTACAGGAAATTGACATGATGAACCAAACACTTAAATACACCGGCTTTTTATTTTTACTGATACTCGTAACGAGCGTAAACTCAATGGATAAAAACAGAATTGTATTGTTAAAAACCCAGGAACCGGTAGTAACATTCAGAATCTGGTTTAACGCAGGTTCCAAGGATGATCCTAAAGGAAAAGAAGGGCTTGCTGCTCTCACCGCTGCCTTACTAAATGAAGGAGGCACTTCCAAACTTACTTATTCCCAGATTTTGGAAAAACTTTATCCGCTGGCTGCGGGTTATTCGGCATCTGTTTCAAAAGAGAATCTTGTATATTCCGGGTCGGTACATCTTGATAATCTTGAGGAGTACCTTACACTTTTCACTGAACAACTCCTTGATCCCGGATTCAGAGAAGAAGATTTTCAGAGGGTGAAAGATGAGGCAATCAGTTATCTTTCAACCACTTTGAGATATTCGAGTGATGAAGAGCTCGGTAAAGCGGTGCTCTACAACAAAATCTTTCAGGGCACTCCATACGGTCACTTGACTACCGGGACAATCGGAAGTTTGAAAAACATTACCCTTGATGATGTAAAATGGTTTTATAAAAAATATTTCAACAAGGAGAACTTCATACTTGGTGTAGGAGGAGGATTCGACGACCGTATCGTACAGAATCTCTGGGTTAATCTGCAAAAACTACCCGATGGATTGAATAATCCCGGTGTTCAAATCAATCCCGGTCAGGTTTCAGGGTTAAAAGTTGTGATTGTCGAAAAAAAGACCAATGCAACAGCAATATCCATGGGTTATCCGATTGATCTGTTACGGAGTAATCCGGAGTGGTATCCATTAGCCCTGGCAAATTCATGGCTTGGTGAACACAGAAATTCAAGTTCACATCTTTATCAGGTGATTCGGGAAGCTCGGGGATTGAACTATGGTGATTACAGTTACATCGAATACTATCCGAATGGTGGAAGACTTTCGAAACCACCGGTGAATGTTCCTCTAAAAAAGCATCTGTTTGAGATGTGGATCAGACCGGTTCCGAATGAAACAAAACATTTTGCCTTTAGAGCAGCAATGCGTGAGTTTGATCTTCTTGCGAAGAACGGTATCGGAAAAGATGATTTTGAGATGACTCGTAAATTTCTGCAGAAGTATGTATTACATTATGCTCCCAATACCGATATGCGACTCGGATATGCGCTCGATGACAAATATTATGGTATCAAAGAACCGGGCCATCTGCAAAAATTCAGAGAAATGATGTCAGGTGTGACGATTGACGCAGTTAATTCGGCAATCAGGAAGTATTTTAGTCTTGAAAATATGGTAGTGGTGTTCGTAACAGAAAATGCGAGTGACCTTAAAGATAAACTTGTAAAGAACACACCATCACCGATAGTTTACCAGACTCCAAAACCGGAGAGTGTTTTGAAAGAAGATAAATTTATTTCTGAATTTCAGATAAAAATCAAACCTGAAAATGTGGAAATAATTAAAGTGGAAGACCTTTTTAATTAACGGTGGAGAGATTAGTTGTCTAAAAACTTCATTTCAAATAAAAAGGAAACACCCAGAATGTTCGAGAATGACATTCTCGAATTTTTTTCAAAGGTGCACCCTTCCATTCCGGTGATTATTTTTGTTCCGGTGATTGCATTCCTGTTTTATCAGGCGACGCTCACCGGCTTAACAGCGTTGACGATATTTTTGCTCGTAACAGCAGGTTTTATTGCATGGGAGATTTCAGAGTATACCATTCACAGGTTCCTTTTCCATTTCGAATTTCAGTCTGAGTTTGGGAAAAAGATCCATTTCCTTATCCATGGTGTGCATCACGACTATCCCTCTGACCCTTTGCGACTGGTTTTACCTCCTTCTGTCAGTATTCCATTGGCGATATTGTTCTATTTCGTCTTTATGGCACTCTTAGGCGAGGTTTATTTTTATCCCTTTTATACGGGATATGTCGGGGGGTACCTGCTTTACGATATGACACACTATGCAATCCATCATTTCAGGATGAAGAATAAATTCTGGCTGGCGATTAAAAATCATCATATGAAACACCATTTCCAAACGGACAAGGCAGGATTTGCAATAAGCCTTCCTGTGTTTGATAAATTTTTTGGCAGTGATTTCAATCAGCTTGAAAAAAAGGATAATCTTCAGAGCGGTAATACATGAGCAGAAAAACCATTTTTATTTTCCTTGCAGGACTTTTGTTTTCATCCTGTTTCTTTTCCTCAACCAACAAAGCTGACGATAATGTCAAACTTATCCCGGTGGTTACTGATGACAGGGGAGACTTTGCATCAGATGTCTTTGTGAGGGTCAATCAGGTCGGATTCAGGAGGCTTGATGTAAAAACTGCCGTTGTGCTTTCAAAAAAGGACATGGGTGGCGTTAAATTCTACATTAAAGATGTGAAGTCCGGAAAAGATGTCTTTGAGAGCCGGATACAACCGAGCATTGCAGGGTGGGGCGGGTTCAATTTCTGCCATGTAATTGATTTTACCGGTTTTGGTTCGGAAGGCACCTTCGTTATTGATGTGGATGGGAGCCGTTCTTCCAATTTCAAGATTGGAGAGGGTATCTATAATACAATAGTTGATTCTCTCCTGCTGTTTTTTAAAGTCCAAAGGTGCGGACCCACAGGTCCTTATTTGCATAAAGTATGTCACCTTTACGATTCTCCAAATGTTGTCGGTGATGACAGGGCAGGGAAGACTGATGTAACAGGAGGTTGGCATGATGCGGGCGATTTTACAAAATTTCTGAATACAACTGCATTTTCAACCTACATGCTCCTTTTTGCATACGAGTTCAATTCCAAAAAAATGGAATTTGACAAGAATAAGGATGGAGCTCCCGATGTTCTTGAAGAGGCAAGAGTCGGACTTGATCTGTTGCTTCGTATGAATTATAAACCGAACAACCTGATTATTCAGGTACAGGACAAAAGAGATCAGACTGTCGGCTGGCGGATGCCTGAGAATGATACCCTCAAATTTGACAGACCCGCTTTTGCCGGAATGGGTAAAAATCTCATAGGTATCTATACGGCAGCACTTGCAATGGGAAGCAGAATCTGGAAGACCCGTTTTCAGGATGCTGCTTTCTCCGATAAGCTGATGAAGGCCGCAAACAATATTTTTGCTTTGAGAAACAGTGCACCTGATGTGGATACCAATCCGATAGGGTTGTATCAGGACAGCAAGTATGAGGGAAAACTTGCATTGGGAGCAATTGAGATGTACATTTCCACAGGTATCGCCTCTTATCTTGAAGAGGCTAAAACCCTCGCTAAAAAAGCAGATTCAGACTACTGGTGGAGCTGGGGGAATATTAATTCCCTGGCACAGTACAGAGTGGCAAAATATTCGTCAAATATGAAACAGTACATCGAAAACAATCTTTCAGCCTTTAATGACACCCGGAAAAAAACTCCTTTTGGAGAGGGTACTTCATTCTCGTGGGGAACTACACATACGCTTCTCGGAATTGCGATGCAATCCATACTTTTTAGAGATCTGACGAAATCTTCATTATACGATTCCGTGGCAAGCTATCAAAGGGATTATGTTCTCGGCAAAAATCCATGGGGTGTATCATTTATTTACAACATCGGTAGCAGATTCACACGAAATTTTCATTCACAGGTCGGCTATTTTAATAAAGGTTATCTTCCCGGTGCGGTAGCGGCAGGACCGGTTCCGGCGGAAATTTTGAAGGGTTATAATATACAACGGACGAATTCAACTTACGACAAATTCAATTCGCCGGAAGTAAAATATTATGACGACAGGCAGGATTATATCACAAACGAACCAACAATTGTGACGAACGCTACAGCAGTATTCGTTTTTTCTCATTTTTATAAATAATTGTCTCATAATGATACACTATGTAAAAGTGTCTCATAATGAGAATTAATCGAGTAAAAGTTTACAGAAATGTTTTGAAAATGCGTTATTATCGCCGTTTTCGAACAAGTATGGGTTGGCATGATTATTGCTAATTATCCACGACAACAAAAAGCAAAGAAGATATGGCAAACGGAAAAATAAATCTTATAAACACCGGCATCTCAATAGTTGATGAGTCCTGGGGTGGTTTTTACCGTGGTGGAACTTATGTTCTCATAGGTCCCCGCAAATCAGGAAGAACTACTCTCGGTCTTCAGTACGCCATGGCAGGTATCGAGCAAAAAGAGGTATGTCTCTATTTTACGAGCATGCGTCCAAAGGATTTGATGATCCTTGCTGCTTCAGTTGATTTTGATTTGCAAACTCATATGGATAACGGTGAACTTATCGTTGTAAAGGTGACCCCACCTCTTGATGTTTACGAGTCTGGCAACCCCGACAACTATCTTGTTGAATATCTGAATGATATCGTCAATGTCGTTGAACAATATCAACCGGCACGGCTCGTCTTCGATGAGTTGACTTATTTTGTTGGATTTGAAAACATAACCCTGCTTCAGCAGGCGTTTCTCCGTACTATTGAAAGTATAGAAGATAAAAATGTAACAAGTTTATATATTCTTGGTGAACCGGCAACGCCATTCGCTCAAAATATTGTTGATAATATTGTTCAGTACACTACTGCAATTATTTATCTTCAAAAAGGTGAGGGAAGCAGGGGACAGGGCGGAAAAGCCACTATTACCCCAAACATCGGACATACTGAGGGTCAGTTTACCACACCATTCTCGTTTGAACCTTACAAGGGAGTGGTTTTCGAGTCGACTACCGGCACCAGATCTGAGATGTTGAATCCCTCACAAGGTCAGGGTTTTCAGCAGTCTGTAATTCCTACTGCCCAGGCTTATCCGGTAGCTCCGCACGGTAATGCAGTGAACGCAGCGGCACCGCCTCAGGTATCAGCTAATATTCCTCCGAAATACCGTCCTATAATTGAAGTGGAAGTGGTTCAGGTTCCCATGACTCATACTAATCAGTACAGCAAGGAGGAGTTTAATCTGATTTTAAATAACCAGGTTGCACTCTATAAAAGTACTGGACAGCCGTTCACTTTGATTGCTCTTAAACTCGATCCTCAGGCAGAGGCTGCCGGAATAGTTTCGATGAACCAGTTTGGGAATGCTGTCAGGTTATCCTTGACATTAAAAGAGAAATTGTGTATTGACGGATTCACGATACTTGTCCTCTTAAGCAAGGCTGACGAAAGAGCTCTTAGTGTACTGATTGCAAAATTAAGAGCAAATCTTCAGTCCAACGACCCGAATTTTATCCAGCGTGCTTTTGGTTTGATCTACTCCTATTCGTATGTATCAAACGCATCCACTGAGAATGCAGACGCAATTTTAAGAGAAGTTTTATAGGCTTTTGCATGAGAAATCCCCGTATCCTGATTTTTACAGCACTGTTTTTTCTTGCTTTTATCTCATTGGCACATCCGCAGGGAAATCCTGAGAAGTATAAAAATGATGCCATAACCATGATGAATGGAGGCAAGTACGGGGAAGCTATCGATTTATTGAATAAATATGTGGGCGCATTTCCTTCAAAACCTGACGGATACAATCTTAGGGGGAAATGCTATGAGAAGCGTAATCAGCTTGTAAACGCTCAAAATGACTACAGAATTGCTGCCAAGCTTGCTCCTGGTAACAACGAATATCAGAATGATCTTGCCAGGGTAAACCAGAAGCTTAACAGTGATTTAAACGCTCTTATAAAGGGATATCAGCGTGAAATAGCCATCAATCCAAAGAATCCGAAAAACTATCTTGAGATCGCAAAGTGTTATAAACTGATGTTTAACTGGGTTCAGAGTGAAGAATGGTACGACAAATATCTCGAACTGGAAGAACCTTCCTCTGATGAAGTTATCAGATACACCGAGGTTTTGAGTTATCTTAAAAAGTATGCAAAAGCAGAGCCCATCCTTGCAAGATTCGTGAAAAAATTCCCTAATGATCACAGACTGTGGAGCCGTTACGGCTACATTCTTTACTGGCTGGGAAAGAGCGAGGAAGCAAAAGTTGCATTCGAAACCGCCTTAAAACTGAGACCCTACTTTAAAGAAGCTCAGGATGGACTTGATCAGGTACTCGGTAAATACTTTACAAATCTTTACAAAGACACAACCGGAACCTGGGAGCAGAAAAATCAGAAGCCACCTCCACCTCCACCGGAGTTTGCCATTGATAAATATTACAGGATACTCAGAAACAATCCAAAAGATGATAAAACCCGTTTTCTTCTTATTGATGAACTGATTGTTTATAAGAGATGGGAAGAGGCATGGCAGCAACTCATCATTCTTCAGGAAAAGTATAAAGAAGATAAAAAATGGATGGCTTTATATGAAAAAGTTAAAGCCGTAAGAGTTGAAAGTTATACAAAACGGATTTTAGAACTTGAAAAACTGCTTCAAAAAAATCCAAACGACATCAAGGCTCTCACAGAGATGGTGGGATTGCTTAGTAATCTTGAGAGGAATGAAGAAGCTTTTAACCTGCTGAAAGCTTACTTCGAAGCAAATCCTGATTCTCCTGACTGTAAACTGAGAAAGATATATGCAAGAATTGCTGTTGACTATCAGGATAATTACACAGCCTTGGATCAGCTTGACTTCTGTATTGCGAAAGATCCAACAGATCTCGAGTTGAAATTACAAAGAGGAATCGTATCGGTCTGGCTTGGAAAAGATGAAGATCTGGCATATCAGTACTTAAACGAAGTACTTAAAGCAAAACCTAAAGAGGTAACAGCACTCGTCGGACTGGCATCTTTGGAGATGAAAAAAAATAATTTTGACAAGTCAGCCGAATATATCGAGATGATTAAAACCATCGAGCCGACACATCCGGAACTGGAAACGCTTCTCTCCAATTTGGAGACTTCCAAAGCGAGAGCAGCCGAGGAAGCACTTTTTGAGAGTCTCGAAAAGGGAAGAGAGATGATCCGGGCGGGTGATTGTACCGGTGCTCTAACAGTTTATGATGACTTTCTTTCGAAGCATGAAGGCAACAGAACAGTCCTGAAGGAATATGCTGACATTAATTCCTGTTTGAAGAATTATGACAGGGCAATTCAAATTTATGATTCTCTTCTGACCGGTGAATACGATTACCTTATCGATCTGGAGAGAGCGAAAGTATTTTTCTTCAAAGGTGACTACACTAAATCGATCACCGAGTTTGAGAGACTTGTGAAAGAGGATAACGCAGATTTTGCAGTTAAACTGTTTCTTGGTGACGCCTACGCACAGACTCAAGAGTATGGTAGAGCGCGGGACATTTACGATTCGCTTTTGGTCGGAAATACTGACACAACTCAAATAGCGCTTATAAATCAGAGAATTGGCTGGTTGCCCGTCACCGGTCTGGGTGCACTGCTTGGTTCGTTTCCACAGTACATTCTGTTAAATCCGTTTATCTCATATTTCGGTGACAATACTGATTTCAGCTATTTAAATTACGGCATTGCATCAGATATGGGAATCACATCCTTTTTATCTCTTGGTTTGCAGGGAAGTCTGGGGCGACTTGCGAGTCCCTACACAAAGGTGGAATTGAATACCTGGAAGGGGTCTCTGTTCATTCGACCGTTTGAACCTTTTCTGATTGGACTTTCATATGGTGAACAATCGTTCTTGTCGCCAAAGAAAAAATATCCTTTGTACGAGGCATTTATTCGTGCGAATGTTGAGAAAGAGTATCATGCTCAGATTACTTATATCCAACAGGAAGCTGCCACCATGCTTTATTCGGCAGCGCTGGTTTATCCTTTTGGAGCATTAAGAGACAGACTCAGAGTGGAAATGATAAAAGGTGAAGGATGGTATAATCTTCCCTCAAAATACAGAGTCTCAGGAGCTTATACCTATTTGATGATATCAGATGGCAACAGGGGAGCCAATACTGAATTGAGAGTCGGCAGATACTTCTATCCCGAGTTACTGGCAGGTTACGAATTCTATTCGACGATATACGCCAGGAAGTCAATATTCTATTATTCACCGCAGAGTTTCCTGTCGCACAGTTTGTTCGCCGACTGGAATTTTTACAAGGATGATCAGCTTGATCTTTCTGCGGGCGGAAGATTCGGTTACATTCCTGAAAGTTCCTACTGGTTGAGGGAATTCTACTTTCAGGGATCGTATAATATTCTTTCCAATCTCCGGATAAACGGTAGAGCCCAAATCGGAAGTACCTCCAGAGAAACAACCGGGTACAGCTCGAGATCCTTCAGCGCCTCACTATTCTGGATGCTTTAGGCGTCTCAAAATGAGATATTCGATGAAATTTAAAAACGAAAAAATTGATTATTTGAACTGTATATGCAACTTTGTAGTTTGGTATGGAATTTGATGATTAACTGTGGAAAAGAATAAAGGAACCAATGGCTCAAAATAAGATAAGATCTACCCGGATCACTGTTAAAAACACTGAAGCGACTGAAGTTGCCGGAGAGAATCGTCTTAGACAAATTCTTAGAAGGATGATTTCTTCCGGTGTGTCTTCGCTTGCATTGATTCTCGTGATTGTCTTTACGATGCCAATGACCGTACTGTCGTATTCCGCTCTCTTCGAGTACTCTACGATGATTTCCCTGCTGCTGTTCCTTTTGATTCTGTTGATCAGATATTTCGGACTTTTGGGGATGGCTTATTTATGGCTGAATAACTACACTTTTTCGAAGAGACCTGATTTTCAGCCCTTTGTATCGGTCATAGTACCAGTGTACAATGAAGGAATATTACTCAAAGATGCGATCATGTCGCTTCTTGAACTTGAATATTCAAATTATGAAATTATTATCGTTAACGACGGTTCATCTGACAATACTTACGATGTGGCGAAGACACTCGTCGGATTTCAGCAGGGATTATACGGAAAAGTAAAGGTTTCTTTGATCAGTAAGCCGAATGGCGGCAAGGCAAGAGCTTTGAACGCCGGGATCAGCTACTCGAAATCCGAGATAGTGCTTTGTATGGATGGTGACAGTCAGCTTTCACCTGAAACAATCAGAAATGCCGCCAGACATTTTATCGATCCAAGAATCGGAGCTGTTGCAGGTAATGTAAAAGTATTGAACAGAAAAAGATTTTACGCCGACCTTCAGGCTCTCGAGTACATCGAAGGTCTTAACATGGCACGGGCAGCTCAGAGTTTTCTTAAACTCGTAAATATTATACCGGGACCCATCGGTTTGTTCAGAAAAAAAGCAATTGAAGAAGTCGGTTACTATTCGAGCGACACATTTGCTGAAGATGCAGATCTTACCTTGAAGATATTATCCAAGGGATGGAAGGTTTATTATGAACCAACAGCAATTGCATGGACGGAGGCTCCGGTTAAGCTGCAGCAGCTTCTGAAGCAAAGATATCGCTGGACGAGGGGAATTCTCCAGGCGATCAGAAAACATAAAAATTTGCTTTATAATCCCACGATTAACTTTGGTGATACCTTTATTCTCTGGACAATGTTTTATGAAGCATTGATCTGGCCTACGATGAATATAGTTGCCAACTTTTTCTTTATAGTGGTCTCGATTTTTTACGGTTACACCAGTCTGATATTTTTCTGGTGGGTATTTTTGGCTTTACTTGATACAGTGACGGCACTATATTGTGTAGCTGTGGAAGATGAAGAATTACGACTTGTACCTTATTCTTTAGTGTACAGAATGTTTTTCGTATTTGCAATTGATATTTGTAAGATGATGTCGACCATTGAAGAGTTCCTCGGTTTGGATATGAACTGGGGAAAACTGGAACGCATCGGAACCGGTAAATAGAATAAACAAGGAATTTATATGGAATTAATACCTATTCTCGCAACAATCATTCTGGTGGCAACCATCAGTACCTTCTTCCTCTCGATCGGAGCGTATATACTCTTCAAGATCAGGGAGGCTCAGGGTGTCAGGGCAAAAGCAGTGCCCCCGGCAACAATTCAGGCTGAACTTGTAACTCCCGAATTGGCTTCTGAACGGACCTCCGCTACCATGTCGACCCGTGAGACACAGAGAAGAACCGGACAGACCTTTGAGACAACCCATGCGCCCGAATATAGGGCAACGAGTGCCCCGAGCAGAGTCACCGGTAATTTTGCCACAGAGAATGTTCCGGCTGCTCAGCAGTATGCGCCTCCCAGAAGAGAAGCACCTATCTCTGCTGTTACTACGAATGCCAAGAAATTTGTTAAAGTTACATCTGAAACCGCACAGGAGCAGCAACAACAGCAGGCTCCACAACAGCAAAGACAAGGCGGGAATCTTAAGTGGCGTTAAAAAAGAGAAATGCCTTTTTTACAACGCTCCTGATTTTAATCGCAGGAGGGCTGATGCTTGTGACCTCCGTCCTGATTTACAATTACATTCTTCAGGGCGTCTTCGGGTCTTATGCATTTGCGTCTGACGGATTTTCTCTCGAGGCATTTTCCAAAATATTTGGTGCTGACCAGACCAAGGTTGCCATTCTTTATTCAAAGAAAACCGAGAATTTTCTCCCTAAAGGTTCCACTTGGATCAAAGATAATGTGACTGCATGGGAGCGCTACACCCAGGGGAATAAATTCCCCGTTACCGTGATAACTGAAGACGATCTTGAAAAAGGAGTCCTCACTCCCGAAAATTATCAGATTCTCATCATGCCCAGTATCAAGGCTCTTAGCGACAGGGAAATTCTTACAATTAAAGATTATCTCGACAAGGGCGGCAACATTATGGCGACCGGGGCAACCGGCACATTCTCTGCTGATGGCAAGTGGCGCGGATGGGAGTATTTTAAGGAAGTTTACGGAACACTTTTTACTAAAGAAACAGCAAAAATTCCGTCACCGCGATTGCTGACATTAAAAGGCGGGTCTCCAATCACATTCGACATTCCCACCGGGTACCGGTTAAAGATTGCGACATGGGATAACATGGTTGCGACGAGAGTTTTAGATCCCAGAACTCAACAACTGAGTTTTTGGTATGACTTTAAAATTGACTCAGGTCTTGTTAGAGAAGAAGTTCTAAATACTTCGGGACTCTGCTATGGCACATACGGCAAGGGGAGATTTGTATGGTACGGATTTGACATTATCACAATTGTAGGGCAAAGGGAAGAATACCTTGTACTCGACAAACTGATAAGAAATTCTCTAAACTGGCTTGCAAAAAAACCGAGTGCTTATATTGTTGACTGGCCCGGAAATAAAAAGGCTGCTGCCATCATTCTTGCATCTATTGGTGAGGAGCCGGGAAATATCAAGAATCTCCTTCCAATCCTGGCACAAGAGGGGGTAAAGGCTACTTTTCTTGTTGAAGGGGGACTTACCGGCACGAATGCAGATCTTGTCAAAAGTCTTTCTGCTTATGGTGACATCTCGGGCGTTGTCGATATCGGATTTATGAATTCGGTGAATGATACCGTGAACAAGCTTAAAAAACTTGAAGTTCAGGAAGCGGATTTTAATAATTCAATTAAAACTTTCAAAACCACCACTGGTGGTACATTAAAAGGCATCAAGCCGCTTTACGGATTGTTTGATGACAACTCTCTTATGGCTGCTGCTGCAAGCGGGATAAAGTACATAATTACCGATTCTTTGACCGACAGATCAGTTCCAAAATATGTGGTTAAAGGTGAGGAAGCCATTATTACGGTGACCAAAACTGTAAGAGATGACAAGGAAATTGTAGGAAAATACGGTCTGGTCGAACACGATTATCAGCTTTACACCTACTTGGAAGATGTTGACAGACTGATTTTTGAGGGTGGATTGTATGTCCTGAAATTGCATACCAATTTCCAGTTGAAACCGGAGTATGTTTCGGTTGTTAAAGATGTAATCAAGTATATGAAGGAAAAGGATATGTGGATAACCAGCATGCCTGTACTTTATACCTGGTGGACAAACAATAACAGGGTAGAACTTAGAGTGGAAGCCAGAGGAACAAGCAGAATGGTAATAGCTCTATCGAATGTGGGAAATACCATTTTGAAAGAGGTACTTGTTCCCGTTGATTTCACTCTTATGCCTAAAACTTATAAAATTTCAACAGAAATTATTAACACCCCGCTGCCTGATACTGATGTGAACAGAGAGCTTAGAAAATTGACATTAAGAATTAAAAATTTAAAACCGTCAGAATCCAGAATTTATTACATAGACTACAAAAATTAAGAATTTGGTATTTAATCATGATAAAAAAGTTTGCTTCGATCGCGCTTCTTTTAATAACAGTTTTAACTCTCTCCTCGTGCGTTGAACCACTGGGTGGAAGTGATTCCATCCCTCCTTCAGTTGCACTCTATAAACCAACTACAAATGATACAATAATCCTCGGACCACAGGAGATCATTTATGATGCATCTGATGACCAGGGCATTGCGAAAGTGGAAATTTATGTTGACGGATTGCTTGCAGGCAGCTTCCCGGCGGAAAACGGAAACAGACCCAAGGTTACTCTCAACCTTGATTCAGCAACTTTCGTAAATAAATCATTCAGTTATTACATAAAAGTGTATGATCTCGGTGGAAATTCAACGGCAAGCGATACAAAAACAAAAATAGCGGTCGTGACTTCAAAATCACCACCGTCTGCGCCCTACGGACTCGAAATAATTGAGCCTGAAGGTTCATCTGATATTATTCTGTCCTGGAAGGATACTTCAAAGCTTGTTGACGGCTATGAGATTTGGTTGAGTGAAGTAAATACTGATAATTCGTCATTCTTCCTGTACACCACCGTTTCGGGAAATACACGACTTTTGCCTTTGCCCAAGCCATTTTTAATTAACTATTACAAAATCAAGGGTTTCAACAAGATTGGGAAATCGAATTTCAGTACCATAATCAATTCAGAAGGTGGTTCGGGAAGTGGTGTTCTTGCACCAACCAGTCTTACAGCAACCCCTTGGGGAACCAGGGAAGTGGAGCTTTCATGGGTAAACAGGGCTTCAAACGCAGTATTCCTTAATGTCCAGAGAAGAGCGGCAAGTTCCGTACTCTGGACGAATATAGCCACTCTTTCATTGAGCAGGACTTCCTATACCGACAATTCCGGCGGTTTATCATCAGGAGGAACCTTCTACTACCGTCTTAAAGTTGTGGCTCAATCTGATTCAGGTTTCTCTAAAGAGGTCTCTGTAACAACCTGGCCCTTCGATTTGACACCCGTTACAAATCTTGTCGGTGTATTTGCAGACACCCCGGCAGTTTCGAAGAAGATGATTAAGTTGACCTGGAAAGATAATTCGAATCAGGAAGAGAATAACATTGTCGAAAGAAAAGATGGTGCCGGGGGTACTTATCAGGCAATTGCGATACTCAGCCAGGATGTAACTGCATTCGATGATACCTTGATAGTAAAAGGGCGAACATATTACTACAGAATTAAAATCAGTCGCAACGGATATGTTTCCAAACCATCCAATGAGGTTTTCGTAACCGTTTCGGAACCGGCACGGGCATACATTCGTGATCAGAAAAAGGGTAAATAGAAGGGTGTGATGATCGACGCCGCTTCTTTGAAACAACTTTTCGACAGCTTCGCAGGAAGTGCAGTCTATCCGTTTGTTATAATGGATATGAAAGGAAAGTTGCTCTCTTTCAATGAGAAGGCAGAAATCCTCTTCGCCATCAAAGATGGGAATGATTCGTTTGCTGATTTGTTCCTGATCTCGGAGGGGCTTAAACTCAAGAGTTTGCTGGTACCTGAGACAAAAACCGATTTTTCTGACTCTGTGACCCTCTATCTGAGGAACGGGAAAGAGATAACAGTAAGCTACTCCGTTCAATCTCCGGAAGTGGCAGGTGAGAAATATCTTTTCTTTCAGTTCAAGGAATCATCACAAAGAGGTGTCAACCACCTGAATCTGAATGTCTCCAAAAAAGAGATGAAGGATCTTGGAATTCAGGATGAACTTTCAACTTTCCTTGGTGAAATAGAATCGTCATATCCCTTTACCTACCTCGCAAAAAACAAACTTCAAACAAAGGCGAACCAGTTCACCGAGATGATCTGGTTAAAAGATTCGGAAGGGAAGTATGTCCTTGTAAATGACAAGTTCTCAAACCATCTTAACCTGAAACCGGGGCAGATGGAGGGCAGGGCAGAAAAAAACTTCATTCCTAACTATATCAACGATTTTTACACCGCTCTCGAAAAATACCTTAAAGAGAGTCTCTCCATTGCAATCATGACTTCCGACAAAGTTAAAGGGGTTGCTGTTGGTACTCCTCACGAAATTATCGAAATTCCGCTTCTCGATCTTGATGATAATCTTGTTGCCATCCTTGGTGTTGCAAGACCGTCGGATGAAAAAAAGCTCTCCGGGGGAGAGGATTCAGAGAATAATCTTATATTTGCGGACGACAATAATTTTAATCTTGAAACCATCCTAAAGTTAAAAAACAAGATGTATGAATTTATAATCAGCAAAAATCCTGATGCAATCTTTATTTATGATCTGGAATCCTTTAAGTTTCTTGATGTAAACGATGCCGCCTTGAACATATACGGCTATTCGAGGCAGGAATTTTTGCAAATGGATCTGACTGACCTTTATCTTCCCGAGGAAATTCAAACAATTGCTGAATCAGCAAAAAATGAAGAAGGCTTGTTTGTGGGTCCTTTCAACCACCGAAAGAAGGATGGGTCGCTAATTCAGGTGGAGATATGCAAAATAGCCTTTACTTATGAAGGTGCGGAAGCCCACTTCAACATTGTCAGAGATATAACAAAAATTCTTGAAATCGAAGAACAGTTGCAGATGATGCGAACAGTTTTCGAATATTCTCAGGACATCTTAATTGTAACTGACAATACAGGTTTTATAAATTATATTAATCCCGCCGTAGAAAAACATCTTGGTTTTAAGAGGACTGATCTTCTCAATAACAGCATTATCAGTCTCGCCTCCGAGAGTTCGCGCGCCGATTTTCTTAAGAAGAGCGAAACACCCTATAATTTTAGTGCCACAATAAAGAACAGTGCCAAATCTGATGTTGCCATTGATGTAACCTCGGTTGCATTCTCAGGAATTGACGGTGAAGTTTCTCAGGTAGCATATATTGGCAGAATCGCTGATGTGGTTTCAGAGCCAAAAGAAGTTGTCGTCGAAAAAGAAGTCGAAAAAATTGTATATGTCGACAAACCTGTCGAAAAAATTGTATATGTCGAAAAACAGACACAGGGCAACCACGAGATCAAAGCGGGAGGTATAGATCCGGGGCAGCTCTCATTTATCTTCCACGAAATTCTTACACCAATTAATGTGATTGTCGGATTTATTTCAGAATTGAAGGACACACTGGAGACTCCTTCCGAGGAGCAGGAAGAGGCAATCGGTTATATTGACGAGAACAGAAAAAAGCTCCTCTATACGATGGATTCCATCTCGGAATATGCACAAATCGAGCAGCATTTTGGTGACATAACAAAAACTCATTTCAATCTCGATGAACTCGTGCAGAAAGTCTTCAAAGAAATGCATGATTCCCAGAGCCCCTGGAAAAAAGAAATTGTTCATGACCGGGTTTCGATGGGTGTTCAGATAAATTCAGATCAGGAAAAAGTACTGAATCTTGTCTGCCTTATTCTTAAGGTAATTTCGCATGTTACTGACGAGCGTGAAGTAATTATCAGTGCCTACCAGCTTGATGATGCAAATTTCATTGTGACCTTTAGAGATCACCACTTGAAAATTCAGCAGAAGCTCCTTTACATCATCCAGAATCTTTTTTCAGAACAGGATGTTTCTAAGTTGAGGGCATTTGGAGTATCAAGATTTACTATCTTCTCCGCGCAACGGTTGTTTACACTCTTGAATGGCAGATTTGAAATTGTTCAAAAATCGGGTTTACCGTTCGAGATTGGATTAATTCTTCCAATTAATGCGGAATTTGTTTCGGAAACGGAAGCTGTGGAAGAGCAGAAGGAAAATATTTTCAGACCTGCCATAACCGCTGAAAAGGTCAATCCACCCAGGACTTCAGCCGAATATGCCGACACTCCAGCGATTGGCAATCCAATGGAAAATGTAAGCGGCTCCCAATATGATTATCTGGTGCCTAAACAGGAACCACCTTTAAAATCTGCTGAAAAAGAGAAGAGCGAGTATATCGATTTTGATTTTGACAGTGAACTCGATTTCTTAAGCAGACGAAAAAAGAGAGAAGCCGACAGACGGGAAAGTGAGAGAAGTGATACAAAGAGTTTCCGCAGATCTTTCGAAGAACCGCCTTCGCAAAGAGATGAATTAAGGGAGCCGGCGAGGCGATCGGATACTTCATTCGATTTCAATTCAAGTTTTTCGCGGTCGGATTACAGTGAGAAAAAACCGTCAAAACCGTCGCAGACCTCTTATCCTGACACTTCATCCCGAGAGGTTACTCCACAGAAACCCCCGCTAAGGGATGAACAGCCACCCGTACCAAAGGAACCGGTCAGGACATATTCGCCACCACCAGCCCCGGAGCCACCTGAAAGCCGGTTTGCTTCTGTCGCCAAGGTGACGGAAAACAGGGAGCCATCTTCGATTGATCTTCGTAACATGAGTTGTCTTTATATCGAGGATCAACTTGATTCACAGATACTCTTTAAAGTTCAGATGAAAGAGCTGAAATCGATCAAGTTTTCTCAAAGTTTTGAAGATGCGATACCAATGCTTGAAAACGAAAAATTTGATTTCATAGTGCTCGACATCAATCTTCAAGGTGAATACAATGGATTGGATGCACTGAAAGTGATAAGAACCATGGAGGGACTTGAGTCGATTCCAATAATCGCTGTCACAGCATATGTTCTCCCGGGTGACAAGGAGAAATTTATTGCAACCGGGTTCACCGATTTTGTTTCAAAGCCTATCTTCCGAAACAAACTTGTGGAAGTACTTAGTAAAATATTCTGATTAAATGATTAACGATAAGAAGATAGTTGTTGTTTTACCTGCCTATAATGCAGCGAAAACACTTGAACAGACTTACAATGAGATACCATTTGATATAGTGGACGATGTAGTGCTTGTGGATGATGCGAGCAAAGACGATACATCCGAAGTCGGAAAAGCCCTTGGAATAAAGCATATTATTAAGCATGATAAAAACAAGGGATACGGGGGTAATCAGAAATCGTGTTACAAGAAGGCTCTCGAATTAAATGCTGATATAGTTATCATGCTGCATCCCGATTATCAATACACTCCTAAACTTATTCCTTCAATTTCTTGGATCATTGCCAACGGGCTCTATCCTGTCGTACTCGCCTCAAGGATATTGGGGAAGGGTGCATTAAAAGGGGGAATGCCAATCTATAAATACATCGCAAACAGAGTTTTGACCCTTGTACAAAACTGGCTGGTTGGTCAGAAATTATCTGAATATCATACAGGCTACAGGGCGTTTTCAGCGGAAGTGCTACGCGATCTGAATCTGGAAGCCAATTCTGATGATTTCGTTTTCGATAATCAGATGCTCTCCCAGATTATCTTCAAAGGATATGAGATTGGAGAAGTAACCTGCCCGACAAAATATTTTGAAGAAGCTTCCTCAATAAATTTCAAACGCAGTTCCATCTATGGAATCGGGGTACTCGTTACCTCGGTAAAACACCGTCTCCAGAAAATGGGCTTTGCCAGATTTGACATCTACAATTAGCCTAAGGCTTTTCTCTTCTCTGTAAAAAAATAAATCCGTTTTTCTCGTAAAGAACCTTGAGATTGGGGATTTTTGTCCATTTGTCTCTTTCGTTTATCTTAGTCACAAAATAGGCAGGTTTCTTAATGTCTCCATTAATCAGGAAATCTTCGATATCTTTGTGCAATATTCCAATACCGGAAGCGCTGTTTTTCTTCTCCTTTTTACTGTAATAGATATCGGCATAACTCCGGAATCCGACAGCTTTCACATAGACATCCTTCCCCTGGAGTGATTCATAAAATCCAACGGGTGCGCCCTGTACATAATTTTCAATTTGAGGCAACATCAGAGGCAGCATCAGAGAAAGGGTGAGAGCAGTCCCTCCAAAAAGAAACAGGATTCCCTTAACCGGTTTTCTTTTGTTTAAAAGAATCACGGAGAAAATTGTGGTCCCAACGAGCAACAGTCCAATCACCGGTTCCCAACCATACCATAAGGAATCAGCCTTAAGGTTTGCCCTAACAAATTCATCCTGTACATATGGAATGATATCCTCTTTGAAAATTCCGATCATTGCCAGTGCAGAGATCAGTAACCCGATAAAAACCCCGGTTGTGGTGATTGCGATTTTCGTCCATCTGAAATTTGTGAGTCGTTCATTTACGATCTCGTACAGAGCCAGTGCCCCCAGGAAAGTAACCGGATAGTAGGAAAGAGAGGAGTAATGCACAATCTTCGTTTTGACCAGAGAAAAAATTATCATGACCACTGAGAGCAAAATAAACATGACCAGTTTGAAATTTTTCTGCCCCTCCGTGAGTGTATCCTGCTTTTTAAATGAATTGAAGACAAAGAGAGAAGCCGGGAAACAACCAATAAGAACAACGACCAAATGGTAGTAAATTGGACCGCTGAACCCTGCATCACCGGTCGTAAGCAGCCGGATCTGGTATTTGAAAAAAGCTTCAAGAAATACAGGACCGTTTACAGACAATTCGACGCCGAACCAGACCCCTGCGGTAAGAATTGCGACAATTCCAAAAAGGAGCATCTGAACGATTTTAAACCGGAATTTCTTTATAGTAATGAGGTTAAAAATAATGAATGTCAGTCCCGGAAGCAGTAATCCGACCGGACCCTTTACAAGAATTGCCAGCCCTGAAAATAATCCTGCATTGAGGTGATTGTAATTCTTTTCCTCCTCATCATCAAAAAAACGAAATATGTACCACGCTGAGATGAACATGAAAAGATTGAAGAGGGGATCGAGGATTCCGGACCTGAAGTAGAAGTAGGGAAGGATTGACCCCGCATACGCAATGACCCACAGCAAACCGAATGTTCTGTCGAAAAGTTTCTTCCCAAAGGAATAAAGCAACAGAAGTGTGATTATACCAATGATTGCATTGGGAAATCTTGCACCAAATTCATTAATACCGAAGATTTTCATCGAGACTACCTGAACCCAGAAGAAGAGAGGGGGCTTTTCGTAGAATGGTTCGTAATCGATGTGGACGCGTAACCAGTCGCCCGTTTCGATCATCTCCCTGGAAGCTTCGGCAAAATTGATTTCGTCCCAATCAAAAAGGTGTACACTCCCCAGAAAAGGGAGAAACAATACAGCCGCGACAACGATAATACTCAGCTTTAATTTCAGATCGGATAGATTTTTTATGGTTTCAATCATAACTTCAAGTTGCCTGTTATTTAAAATAGAAAAACCCTTCACCATTTCTGACGGAGGGTTTTAAATTTATTAATCAACTGATTTGCAGGAAGCAGTCACCTTACAAACTGAGTTTTGCGATATTAGCTTTCACATCGTTGGCAGACCGGTGAAGTTCTTCAAGTTCACTATCCGTCAAGTTTAGTTCGATGATTTTTTCAATACCGTTACTTCCAAGTTGAACAGGAACACCAACATACATGCCGTCAAGTCCGTATTCACCTTCGAGATAAGCAGCACAGGGGAGGATTCTCTGCCTGTTTTTCACAATGGCGTCAACCATTTCAACTGCTGAAGAAGAAGGCGCGTAGTATGCGCTGCCTGTTTTAAGGTAGTTGACTATCTCAATACCCCCGTTGCGTGCTCTGTCAACGAGTTGAGCAATTCGCTCAGCCGGAAGGAGTTCACTAATGGGAATACCTGAAACTGTTGAGTATCTAACGAGGGGAACCATTGAATCACCATGACCACCAAGAACGAGAGCCTGCACATCCATAACAGATACATTTAGCTCTTTTGCAATAAAAAGACGGAAACGGGCTGAATCAAGAATTCCTGCCATACCAACAACGCGGTGTTTTGGGAATCCACTTGTTTTCATGGAAACCCATGTCATTACATCGAGGGGGTTGGAAACAACAACAATGACTGAATTCGGTGACCCCGGAACAATCTGTTCGGTAACTGACTTGACAATTTCTGCATTTTTCATCAGAAGGTCATCGCGGGTCATACCGGGTTTTCTTGCAAGACCGGCTGTTATCACAATGATATCAGATCCGGCTGTATCTTTATAATCGTTAGTACCAATTACGGAACTGTCAAAATCCTCGACTGGGGCACTTTCCCACATATCGAGGGCTTTACCTTGTGGAATTCCTTCTATAACATCAAGCAGTACAACATTCTCTGCGAGATGTTTTTCAGCAATCCTCTGAGCTGCAGTTGCACCGACATTTCCGGCGCCTACCACGGTGATTTTTTTCATTATAGCCTCTTAAACTATTCAGTTGGAGGTATTACAGAGATAAACTGACGGTCGTTTGCCCGGGCTCTGAACTGAACTGTTCCGTCTGTGAGAGCAAACAGAGTGTCATCTTTGCCTTTGCCAACATTAAGTCCCGGATGGAATTTAGTGCCTCTCTGGCGGACGATTATGGAGCCTGCTTCGACGAACTGACCGCCGAAAGCTTTCACTCCCAATCTCTGGGCATTACTGTCTCTACCGTTCTTGGTCGATCCTTGTCCTTTTTTATGTGCCATTTACTAACTCCTTATCCGATTTTTAAAATTTCAATTCTGGTAAGTTGCTGTCTGTGTCCATTGAGCTTGTCATAGTCTTTGCGTCTCTTTTTCTTGAAAACGAGAACTTTATCATCTTGAACATGGCTCAGAACTTTTGCGGTAACTTTTAAGCCTTCCACATACGGCTTGCCAACTTTTACGCCGGCATCGTCTGAGTAAAGCAATACATTATTGAATACTACTTCACTTTCAGGCTCAGCGTTTAGAAGGGGAACGAAATGTTTCTCCTGTTCTAAAACTTTAAACTGCTGTCCTGCTATATCTACAACTGCAAACATTGCGGTCCTTTATGGTTTGTAAAAAAACATTTTTAACAGATTACAAATATAGTCAAGCAGATACCTAATTCAAAAAAAAACTTTAAATTATTTTGACTGTCTGAAAAATTTGTAGTAATTTAGTCCATTGTTTTTTACCCCACCCGCAATAGCGATTTTGTACTGATATAACTGCATTAACTTGATAATTTATTCATTAATAAACAACTCAAATTGAGGAGTCATGTTCAAAAAACTACTTTTCGCTTTTTCTTTCCTGTTCTTGTCTGTCGACCTGTTCGCCAGCGAAGCAGATCTGAAAATTCCTGCTCTGAATGATAATCAAACCATTCTTTTATATTATGGTTTGGTGGTATGCTTTGCAGGGCTGGCTTTTGGTATATATCAGTACCTGAAGGTTAAAAAACTAAGAGCTCACAAATCGATGCTTGACATCGCCCAGGTGATTTTTGAGACGAGTAAAACCTATCTTGTACAGCAAGGTAAGTTCCTCGCCATTCTTTTTGCATTTATCGCTGTTTGTGTTGCATTTTATTTCGGCTTCCTCCAGGGGAATGGAGCGGGTAATGTTCTGTTCATTCTCGGTTGGACCGTAATAGGAATTCTCGGCTCTTACAGCGTTGCATGGTTCGGGATACGAATGAATACCTTGGCAAACTCGAGGATGGCTTTTGCATCACTTGAGCGTAAACCAATTAAATTGCTTAACATTCCTCTCGATTCGGGAATGAGCATAGGTGTAATGTTGATCTGTGTTGAACTTGTAATGATGCTCATCATACTGCTTTTTGTTCCCAGTACTCTCGCCGGAGCAAGTTTTATCGGATTTGCAATTGGTGAATCACTCGGAGCAAGTGCATTAAGAATTGCAGGCGGTATCTTTACAAAAATCGCAGATATCGGAAGCGATCTTATGAAGATTGAATTCAAAATAAAAGAAGATGATCCAAGAAATCCGGGTGTAATCGCTGATTGTACAGGAGACAATGCGGGAGACAGCGTTGGACCTACAGCAGATGGTTTTGAAACCTACGGTGTTACGGGAGTTGCCCTGATAAGCTTTATAGTGCTTGCGGTTGGATCGGTGGAACACCAAAAGGATTTGTTGACCTGGATATTTGTAATGAGAATACTCATGATCGTTACATCTGTAGTTGCCTTTGGTTTGAACCGGGTACTCAGCAGCCTCCTCTACGGTAAAAGCGATGATATCGACTTTGAAAAGCCCCTAACGAATCTGGTTTGGATCACTTCAATTCTGTCAATAATCGTAACATTCATCGTAAGCAAGATTCAGATTGGTCACCTTCCAAGTGATTTATGGTTAACCTTGTCAGCTATAATAAGTTGCGGGACACTTGGTGCTGCACTTATTCCCGAATTTACGAAGATATTCACAAGTACGAAGTCAAAACATGTTGCAGAGATCGTTGCTGCTTCAAAAGAAGGCGGACCGTCATTGAATATTCTTTCCGGATTTGTAGCCGGAAATTTCAGCGCGTTTTGGAAAGGAATCCTCTTCATTATTCTAATGTATTCCTCTTTTTACTTTTCACAGTATATTCCTGATGGAATGATGGCATACCAGGCAATTTTTGCATTCGGACTTGTCGCATTTGGTATGCTTGGAATGGGACCTGTTACAATCGCGGTTGACAGTTACGGACCCGTAACAGATAACGCCCAGTCGATTTATGAACTTTCCCTTATCGAAGAAGACAAAAATGCCTCCAAAGATATCGAAAGGGATTTTGGATTCAAACCCGATTTCGAAAAAGCAAAACATTATCTCGAAGAAAATGACGGTGCCGGCAACACATTCAAGGCGACCGCAAAACCTGTTCTTATTGGTACAGCGGTGGTCGGTGCCACAACGATGATCTTTTCACTGATTCTGGTAATCAAGAAGTCGCTGGGCATCGAGCCGGAAGCACTTCTAAATCTCCTCAACCCGTATACCATCTTTGGACTGATTGCCGGAGGTGCTGTGGTTTACTGGTTTACAGGGGCTTCAACACAGGCAGTTACGACCGGAGCTTACCGGGCAGTCGAGTATATAAAGAAAAACATCAAGCTCGGTGATTCTGCAGAGAAGAGTGCATCAATAGAGACTTCGAAAGAGGTTGTTAAAATATGTACACAGTATGCCCAAAGCGGTATGTTCAACATATTTGTGGCTGTTTTCAGTTTCGCTTTGACATTTGCATTTCTTTCAGCTCCTGCATACGGAGCAAAGGAGCCTGTTGCTTTCTTTGTCAGTTTCCTAATATCAATTGCAATTTTTGGACTGTCACAGGCAGTTTTCATGGCAAATGCCGGTGGAGCCTGGGACAATGCAAAAAAATATGTGGAAGTGAATTTAAAGGAAAAGGGAACTCCGCTTCACGATGCAACAGTGGTAGGAGATACCGTAGGTGATCCGTTTAAGGATACATCCTCTGTAGCACTCAATCCGGTGATTAAGTTTACAACTCTTTTTGGGCTTCTCGCAATGGAGATTGCACTCGAAGTGAGTTTCAGAGATACAGCACCTCTTGTAGGATTGTTATTTTTTGCCATTGCTCTTTATTTCGTTTGGAGATCTTTTTATAAGATGCGGATTATAAAGAAATAGGTTACTGTTCTTTTGGTGAGCTGCTTCTGCGAAGAGGCAGCTTTTTTTTTGCCGGAAAAACAGGTCGTAACTGATTGCAGGATTTTCCGTATTTTAGAAGTTTAAAAATAAACGGAGATTAGTTTGAAATTTACCATAAGAAACAAGACTGCAATAATCTGGAAAGACAGGAAAATTTCGTATCAGGAATTCTTTCAGCAATCGCAGTATTATGCATCTCTTTACTCGGAAATTAAAGCAGATAAAGTTGCGATTTATTCACCAAATCGCCCTGAGTGGACTTTTGCGTTTTTCTCCGCCTGGCTGAATAATGCTACTGCTGTACCCATTGACTTCATGTCGCAGCCTTCTGAAGTTGCTTATATACTGAATGATTCAAGACCTGAGGTGTTATTTATTCCTGAAGAGTTTCGTGAAAATTATACAAAGATTGAAGAATCTCTCCAATACAAACCGAAGGTAGTGGTTTTTGAAGAAATGACCGGCGATTTCGAGAAATTTACGGCTCAGGATTTTGTTCAGGAAGATCACAATAAAACTGCTGTTATTACCTACACTTCAGGTACCACAGGAAACCCGAAAGGGGTGATGCTTTCGTTCGAAAATATTTTGAAGAATCTTGAGGGAGTCTGCGAAAGTGTACCGATATATACACCGGAACGAAATACGCTTGCACTTTTACCTATGCACCACATTCTTCCCCTTTTAGGATCGTTCATTGCACCAATCTATTCCGGTGGTACACTCGCTTTTTCGCCTTCAATGGTTTCTGAAGATATCATTGCAACTCTTCAAAACAATGGAATTGCGATCATCATCGGTGTTCCGAGGTTGTACGAAGCCATTCGCAAAGGAATAATGGATAAAATAAGAAAGAGTCCGGTTGCAAGAGCGCTCTTTGCGCTGGCAAAAAAAGTGAATTCAAGAAGTTTCTCCAAAAAGATATTTGGGACTGTGCACAGAAAATTTGGCGGAAAAGTGGAATACATGGTTTGCGGTGGGGCAAAACTGAACGAGGAAGTTGCTTCCGATTACAAGACGCTCGGATTTGAGATGCTTGAGGGTTATGGTATGACGGAATGTGCCCCAATGATCACATTCACCAGACCGGGGAGGTGGAAAATTGGTTCGGCAGGCGAATTGCTTCAGGGCGTTGAACTCGAAACCCGTGACGGCGAGATTTTTGTCAGAGGCAGAAATGTGATGAAAGGTTACTACAACAAACCTGAAGCCACTGCAGAAGTGCTTCAGGATGGATGGTTAAAGACAGGCGATTTGGGTCATCTCGATGAAGAGGGCTACATTCACATTACCGGCAGGTCGAAAGAGATAATTATTCTCTCAAACGGGAAAAACATTTCACCCGAAGAGATAGAAGGGAAGTTGAAGGAAACTTCCGATTATGTCTCAGAAGTGGCTGCTTATGCTGAAAATGACAATATAGCTGTAGCCATTTACCCGAATTTCAAGAAACTCGCTGAAAAGGAAATTCATAATTACGAGGAAGCCTTTAGATGGGAAGTGATTGATAAATACAACAAGAATGCACATCCCTCTAAAAAAATTGCAAAATTTGTTCTGTTTAAGGAAGAACTTCCAAAGACAAGACTCGGCAAAATTCAGCGGTTCAAGATCGCATCTCTGGTGGCAGAAACTGCAAGGGATAAAGCTGTTGACAAGAAACCTCAACCTGATTTTGAGGAATATATCGTTATCAGAGATTATCTGACAGAGCAGAAGAAAACCGCCGTCTATGCTGATGATCATTTCGAAATGGATCTTGCTCTTGACAGTCTTGACAAAGTAAATTTTCATGTCTTTCTCGAATCAACTTTCGGAATTAAGGTAAAAGAAGACATTTTTGTCCATCACCCGACTGTCGAAAAACTCTCGCACTTCATGAAAGAAAACAAAGCCAAAATCAGCGTGGAAACGGTCAAATGGTCGGAAATATTTAAAGAGAAAGTTGACCTTAAACTCCCCAAAAGCTGGTTTACCCAAAATCTTTTCAAAAATTCTTCCAAAGTTTTCCTTAAACTTTATTTCCGGGTGAGGGGAGAAGGCTTGGAGAATCTTCCTTCGGGACCTTTCATTCTCGCACCAAATCATCAAAGTTTCTTTGACGGACTTTTTGTCTCCATGTTCATCAAAAACTCCATTTTTAAGAATACATATTTCTATGCCAAAGAAAAACATGTTAAAGGGAAATTTCTTAAGGCTCTTGCAAACAGGAATAATGTTGTGGTGATGGACATAAACAAAGATCTGAAAGAGTCTCTGCAAAAGCTTGCATCACTTCTCGAAAAAGGGAAAAACATCATAATTTTCCCTGAAGGTACCAGAACCCGCACAGGTGCTTTGGGAGAGTTTAAAAAGGCTTTTGCCATTCTTGCTCATGAGAAAAATGTGCCTGTTGTACCTGTCTCAATTGACGGGGCAATTGATGCGCTGCCTAGAGGAAGTTTCGTCCCAAGACCCAGAAAAAAGATTAAAGTAAAATTTCACAAACCCGTCTACCCGGAAGGTCACGACTATGACTCACTCGTGGATGCTGTTTTCGAACAGGTTTCCGGAGAACTCAAACAGGCACAGTCAGTATAATTGAACTTATAATTATCCGTGCCTTTTTGCTTTTTTTAGTTCAGGGAAAATGTTTACCTTAAGGATGAGGAAAGTTGTGATATCATAATTTTTTTCCTCTTAGAATTCATTTTTGAAGAGGTACATACGGGTTGCTGACAACAGTTATCCGGAAAATTTCATCAATCAATCATTCATTAAAGACAGGTGGTTTATGCGAAATAAACTTACTTTTACGGTTAGTGCCTGGATGATTGCTTTATTCCTGATTCTAGGAATAAATCAATCGCAAGCACAATACCGGACGACACTTTGGGAGAAGGGTGCAAAGCTCGCCTCTCTTCCGGCGTGGTTTGGCACCTCTAACTCAGAGCGTGGCCTTGCTTACGGCAATGGTAAAATTTATGTTTCAACAACTAAATACGGGACCAGAGTGCTTGTTCTGGATGCTGCTACGGGAGATTCTGTTGGCGTTCTTGACATGACAGGCGTTTCCGGTGGTTCCGGAGCAGCAATTGCTGATGTTGAAGTGGATGCAGACGGAGCAATCTATGCCTGCAACCTTGTTACCACTGCCACAACATCGGCATTCAAAATTTACAGGTGGGCAAATGATGCGGCTGTGCCTGTAAACATCATTTCGTCATCCACTCCTGCTGCAAGACTTGGTGACAAGTTTACGGTAGTTGGGTCAACAACTAACAACACACTCGTAATCTATGCTGCCACTTCAACCACCAACAAGGTTTACAAGTGGACAACTGCAGATAACGGCACTTCATATTTACAGGATTCAATTACTCTCACAGGTGTTTCAACTACTTCCCCAGGTTCAACTCCTGCTGTGTATCCTCTCACAACCGGATTATCTGAATTCGTTTACAAGTCAACCGGTTCACAGGGCAGAAGATTCAATGCTGATGGTACAGTAATAGATTCTCTTGGTTCGAATGCTGTCGGTAATACCGGATCCAACGCTCTTCGTTACTTTACGATGAACGGACGGAAGTACATTGCCATTTATCTCTACACAGGAAATCCACAAAATGGAATTCGTTTGATAGATGTAACCAACCAGTACAGCACTCAGCACCTGGTACTGGACTATACCCCCGGTTTAGGTACAACTTCTAATGCCAATGGTACAGGTGATGTTGCGATGTTGCTTGGTTCAGGAGAAGTGACTTTTTATGTACTTGCGACAAACAATGGTATCGCTGCGTATAAATACTTCTTCAATGGATTACCCGAAACAAACACCGTTTCATCATTCCCGTACACCTATGATTTTACCAATGGTCTAATCACAGCTAACGGCTGGTCAGGTAATTTTATTGACAGAGGTACTGAATCCAGGACCAATTATGCCGCCAGATTCCTCTACAATTATATTCCTACCACCCAGGCAGGTTTGACTTTCGGTAACCTTACTTCACCGAAAATAGAACTGCCAGCCGGACACAGAGTAAAATTCTGGTGGAAGGATGATGACATTACTGCTGTGATTGGTCAGGATACCACATTTTTTGAGGTCTCAACCAATAATGGCTCTACATGGACTACTTTAGGTTTTATGTCAAGAGCAAGTTCCATGTCCGCATATGAGGAAGCCATTTTTGATTTGAGTGCATATGCGGGAAATAACTTCAGGATGAGATGGAGAGACAGAACCAACGGTTCATTTTCAGCTTATGGTTTTGGTCTTGATGATATCCTCATTGAACCCGTTCCACAGGTTGCAGTTATCGGATTGAATCCATCCACTACTGCATTTGGAACAACCTATGTTGGTGGCAACATGCAAAAAACTGTTGTTGTCAGCAATACGGGTGGTGTGCCTTTAACTGCCACGCTGACACTTCCTGCCGGAATAACAGCGAATTCAACTTCATTGAATGTTGCAAATGGTCAGTCATTCAATCTTATACTTACATGGACACCAACAGGCGCAGGTGCCTATAGTGATTCAATAAGATTCGTAACAAATGACGCTACCGCAAGTGATTTTTACTACAAACTCACGGGTACCGCTGTTACTCCATTCGTACTGAATGAAGTTGTTCAAAATTTTGATACCTCCACAGGTACGATTCCTGCCAACTGGACAGGTAACTATACTGTTGTAGCAAGTGGTGGTGTGGGCTGGTCAAAGAGACTTAGCCGAAACCTTTACGGTACTTCAACAAATATGACCGGTTTGTTTACCACACCTTTCTTCTCTGCAACTGCAACTTCAGTTCTCAGATTCAAATACAGAGCGGTAAACTTTTCCGGATATGGAACCGGTACAGCAACAGCCACTCCGGCATCTGATTTCAAAATTTGGATATCAGTATCAACCAACTACGGTGGATCATTTACTGTTGTTGACTCAATTGGTTCACATAACCATGTTGCAGACACCAACTATGTCCAAAAATCGTGGAATCTGAATGCTTATGCCGGTCAGAACATTCAGGTAAAAATTGATGGTCTTAAGTTAAATGCTGCTGATTTCTATTCCGATTTCGATGACTGGTTTATGGGGACACCTCCTGTTTCAGCAATCGACTGGGGTAACCTGCAATGGCCAGCTACTGCTACCATCACCGCCGGTGACTCGGTTACAGTTTACGGTCAGGCATGGAAAAGTGGAGTCACCGACTCGACAGGTCAGGCTTTTGGTTTGAAGGCATGGGTTGGTGTTAGTGCTACAAACACAGATCCATCAACATGGTCTAACTGGACACAAGCAACTTTCAATGTTCAGTCTGGTAATAACGATGAGTTCATGGCTTCTATCGGAAAAACCCTTGCACCCGGAACTTATTACTACGCTTACAGATATGAATATCTTGGCGGACCATACCGCTACGGTGGTTACAGTTCCGGTGGCGGTGGATTCTGGGATGGCACTACCAATGTAAGTGGTGTTCTTACCGTCAATCCATGGACTATAACTTCATTCCCTTATTTCCAGGGATTTGAAGATGTCGCTTTCCCTCCAACAGGCTGGGTAAGAGAAGATAAAAACGGTGGAACCACATGGACGAGAGCAACCGCTTCCCCGAGAACCGGTACCGGTCACATGCGTTATACATATAACGGCTCTCTACCCGGTAACGACTGGATGATTTCACCCGGGGTTCAGATGACCGCCGGTCAATCGCTTCAGTTATCATACTGGTATAAAGCAGCATCAAATGCCTACCCTGAAAAACTGAAAGTTCTCGTTGGTAAAGGTGCACAGACAGCAGACAGTTTAACTACCGTTCTTGCTGATCATCCTGCTATAATTAACACTGTTTATGAAAACAATGCTGTTTTCTTTACAGCCCCGGCTACGGGAGTCTATTACTTTGGATTCCAGGCTTATTCCATAGCAGATCAATGGAATCTTGATGTTGACGATATCACTATCTCGGCTCCAAGACTTGTTGACTATGCTGTTGTTGGTGTAACCCAGACCACAGGTCAGTCTGATGGATTCAGATCATTCAATATGTCGAAGAAAAATCCTACTCTTCAGCTTGACATGAAGAATGCAGGAAGAGCTGCTTCAAATGTGAACAACAGTTCCATGATTAAATCTGAAATACTGACTACTGAACTTGCAGGACTTCTTCCTGTTTACATCCAGTCAACAATCAAGAGACTCGGAAGTACAGGACCGGCATTTACCGTAAATGCTTCGTTCGATGGAACAGGTGCAACACCTGTGAACAGACCGGGAATCGGAACCATTGGACAGATTGAAAATGTACCGTTCCAGTTCACCCCGACAGCGAGAGGAACTTTCTCTGTATTGTCATTCGTGACATCAGCAGGTGATTCTGTAACAGCAAACGATTCACTCTATAATCATAAAATTCGTGTATATCCGGATTCAGCAATTGTTCTCAAAAATGATGATCTGGAAAACAATCCATTGACTTCCATCGGATTCGGAACGAACAATCTGCCTCTTACAGCGGGTGTTCGTTTTACTGCTGACAGAAACATGAGACTTGCAAACATAGATGCGATTTACAGAAATGAAAACGCACCTGATTCGATAGAAGTAAAAGTTTGGGCTGCCGGTGTTGATACACTTGCTCCGGGTGCTTTGCTTTATTCGAAGAAATTCGCAGGTATCAACTACATCAACAGTGGTGCAGCCACACAACTGGTTACATTACCACTCGACAATAACGCACCAACCTTCCTTAGCGGCAGCGATTTCTGGGTTAGTATCTCATTCGTGGCTGCAATCCAGTTCCCGATGGGCGCTCACACAGGTACAATTCCCAAACCGGGAAGAAGCTTCCTGTCGTCTGACGGCGGTGCGGTCTGGTTGCCATTAGTATTGTCATCCACCCCTTATGCATGGACCATGCGTTCTGTTGGTGTGCCTTATACACCTCCACCACCACCGGTTTACAGCACATTGTGGGAAAAATCACAAGCTCAGGGTTCGCTTCCAAGCTGGTTTTCAACAACCAACAATGAAAGAGGATTCGCTTTCGGTCGTGTGAATGACGGAACCGGAAACATGGTCAGCAGACTCTTTGTCGTCTCCAGAAACGGTGGAAACAGCGTCAGAGTTGTTGATCCGGCAACCGGTACCGACGCAGGTACTCTTACAATGGATGCCATTATTGCTGGTGGTCTCATCGTGATAAATGACATCGAAGTTACTTATGATGGCAAAATTCTTGCATCCAATGTCGTTGGTTCTACAGCGGGTGCAGAGTACAGAGTTTATATGTGGAACAGTCTGACAGCTACTCCTGTTTTAGCAATGTCATATATGACTCCCGCAAATACTCCGGCTATCAGACTTGGTGACAAGTTCAGAGTTACCGGAAACTTCTATAACAACACAGCAGTTCTATGGGCGGCAGATGCAGCCAACGCGAAGGTATACAAATTCTCAATGAGTAATGGTGCATTCAGCAACATTCCTGAGATAATAACCCTTAGCAATGGTGCTTTTGGTGGATCAGCTTCTGTGGCTCCACTTCCTGACGGTTCATTCTATTACAATGCCGGCGGTAAGAATGTTATGAAGTACACCTCAACAGGTACAATTATCGACACTATTCCTGGCTCGATTATCGGAACGGGTTCAAACTCAATCCAGTATCTTGGAAGTGTATCGAGAGCTACAAACGAGTATATTGTTACTTTTGCTCATGGTGCCGGAAATGAAAATGGATTTATCGCTCAGGTTCCTGATGGAAATCCAAAACTTGGTACCCTTTATGGTAAATCACCGGCACTCGGTACTAATGCGAATGCCAACGGAACAGGTGATGTTGCCTTCATGTTCAATGATGATAACACGATCACTGTATTTGTTCTTTCCTCGAATAACGGCTTCGGTGCTTACAAGCTCTTGAACACCGTTCCTGTTGAATTGACATCATTTACTGCAACAGCAACCGGTTCAAATGTTAACCTGGCTTGGGCAACTGCAACAGAAACCAATTCTTCGGAATTTGTAGTGGAAAGAAAAGCAAACAACGGAAACTGGGAATCAGCAGGTTCAGTAAAAGCTGCAGGTACTACCACTTCACCAAGAGCCTACTCGTTCATCGACATGAATGTTGCCTCCGGCAAATATTCCTACAGACTGAAACAGGTTGACCTTGACGGAACTTCCACTACTTTCACAGCAGTTGAAGTTGAAGTCGGAACACCCGCAACATTTGATCTGAGTCAGAACTATCCTAACCCGTTCAATCCAAGCACCAGAGTTAACTTCTCTTTGCCAACAGCATCGAATGTAACTCTCGAAGTCTTTGATATCTCGGGTCAGAAGGTAGCTACTGTAATCTCAGGTTACCTGACTGCTGGTTATCATACAGCAGAAATCGATGCGCAGAAGTTCGGACTTTCCTCGGGTATTTATCTCTATAAATTGTCCGCAGGTCAGTTCACTTCAACGAAGAAGATGATACTGATGAAGTAGTTTGGAGGTGTGAAGTTTGAGGTATGAAGTTTGAAACTTAATACCTGATACCTAATATCTTATAATAATTAAGCTGTCTCAGAAATGGGGCAGCTTTTTTTTTGCAAAGCACAGATATTTATGAAAATATTGCTTAATTTGCACTTTACAGAAATTATTAATTTAATTATTCACTACAAACAAATAAATAAGGAACGAGTTATGAAAAAACTTGTTACAATCTTACTGTTTTTGAGTATAGCATCAAGTTTTGCTTTTGCTCAAATGCAGTATAATTTCGGCAGGGCCACCTCAGCTTATGAAGGTAATACTGCCGGTTCTCAATTCACATGGACAGGTACCGCAGACGATGGATATTCAGCTCCTGTTCTTATAGGATTTCCTTTTACATACGCCGGAGTAGCCCGCGATACTTTCCAGGTATCGACAAATGGTTTTTTGAGATTCGGATCAGGTCTCGCAGCTGCCACATTCTCTAACGCATTAAACGGTACTCTCAGAAGCATTCTGGCACCGTTGTGGGATGATTTAAAAGCTTCGGATTCCACTAAAGTAACATACCAGGTTACAGGAGATGCTCCTAACAGAATCCTGACTGTTGAGTGGAAATTAATGCACTTCCCATACAATAATCTTGACCCGAATTCTAATTTTATGGTCAGGTTGTATGAGACAACAAATATAATCGAGTATGTATATGGTGGTTTTGTTGTACCTACTTCAACTACTATTCCTACTGCATCAATTGGAATGTCGAACTCAACCACGATTCTGACTGCAGGCCAGGCAACCGGTCAATTCTTTTCGATCAATATCGGTGGAATCGCTGGTGCACGAGTATTCCATCAGTCCATGGGTCAAGAATTTAACGGTGTGGCTGCATTTCCTGATTCAGGAACCGTTTTTACTTTTACACCGACAACACCCAACCCTCTCTCCGGCAACTATACTGTTGGTAGTGGTGGAAATTTTGCAACGCTTAGTGCTGCAGCAATGTTTTTGAATAGAAATGGTGTGTCGGGACCCGTCACTCTTACGGTTAATTCAGGAACATATGATGACATTTTTCATCTTATAAATGTGGCAGGAACCTCTTCTACCAATACAATTAAACTTGTTGGTTCAGGTACTGTTGTCCTTTCACCACTTAATGGAAGTTATTCAACCACTGCTCCCGGTGCTGCTTCAGGTGATGCTATTATCAGACTCGAAGGTGCTCAATATGTAACCATTGAAGGTCTTCAACTGGTTGACAACCTGAACAACCTGACAACCAGAACCAAGTTTAATATGGGTGTTCTAATGCGTAATGCAGTTTATCCTGTATCAGGCGTTGCAACATTCGTTGGCTCTAAATATAATACAATTAAAAATGTGTCGATCGATCTTAACGCCATGAACGGACAGCCAAATGCCGGAGCTATTGGTATCAGGTTAGGTACCTTGGGAACAAATACTGCAGATACTCTTGGTGCAAACAGCTACAATACAATTCAGAATTGTATTATTGAAGATTTCTGGAGAGCTGCTGTTCAGATGTACGGTTTCGCCGGCGTCACAAATCCTGACAGAGGCAACAGAATAATCGGTACAGACGGCAGTTTCTGCGAATTCAGAAATGTTAATGTCAATGCAGGTGCTGCAGCCGACATCAGAACCATCGAGATGAATGCCGAGTTTAATCCTCAGATTGAAAATGTCAAGATATATAATATCAAAGCATCAGTCATGGTCACAAACAGTGTTTATGGTATCAGATTGAATCCAGCTAACTCTGCAACTGATCATATCTCAGGTAATATCGTTATCAGAAATGTCAGCATTGAAGGTATCTGGTCTGATGGCACAACACCAACAACAAGTCTTGCTGTTGGTATGGACATTCAGCAGTTGGGATTAAACTCAACATTGCTCATTGACAAGTGTTCAATTAAGGACATTTACAGCAACGGCAGCACAACCGGTAGAGCGTTTGGACTGCAGTTAAATAACGGTTTCGCCACAGGCGCGAATGTTACAACCATTCAGAACAATTATATCTACGATCTTAGAGCTCCAAGGTCAACCGCTTCGGGTACTGCAACAGGCCCTGCCATTCATGGTATGAACCTGCAGGCTACAGCCGGCGCTGTAACATACAATGTTTATTACAACACTGTATTACTTGATGGCAATACTGCCCCAACCCTTGCAGCGATGCATTCAACCAACCTCTTCTGGGGTAACTTTGGTTCGGGTGTACTTGATCTCAGGAACAACATCCTCGTTAACATGACCCAGGGCGGAACAGGAAGAACTTCAGTTCTTTTTGCATCATCCGGAACAAACTTCCTTAAACTTGCTGCAACAACAAACAACAACCTGCTTTATGCTGATACAGCTCAGGTACTTGATGTGATAGCTTACAACGCAGCAACTGACTATGTAACTTTGGCTGATTACAAAGCTTATGTAACTCCAAGAGATACATTTGCCGTAACTGAAAAAGTACCATTCCAGAGTTATGCAGCTCCTGTAAATCCAAGAATCAACACAGGCATGCCAACCCAGGCTAATGCCGGTGCACTTCCGATCGCCGGAATCACAACCGATTTCTATGGCAATTTCAGAAATGCAAATACTCCTGATATTGGTGCTGAAGAGTTCACAAATGAAGTAAATGCTCCATCGAACCTCGCTGCAACCAGTAACAATCCATACTATGTTCAACTGACATGGACTGACAATTCAGGTAATGAGGAAGGTTTCTATCTTGAACGCAAAGATGGTGACTCAACCAGCGTGAATGCTTATTCTGTTATCAAAACCCTTATTGCAGGAGCAACCTCTGTTAGAGATTCCTCAATTCAGGGTTCAACATCGTACACATACAGAATCAAAGCCTTCAACGGACAGATTAGCTCCGCTTACTCAAATCAGGCTCAGGTTGTTACAATTGTACCTGTAGAGCTGACTTCATTCACAGTAACCGCTGACAAAAACAATGTTAATCTTGCCTGGTCAACAGCTACTGAAACAAACTCGAATCAGTTCATTGTTGAGAGAAAAATAACGGGTGGTGAGTGGACAGAAGCCGGAACAGTAAAAGCTGCCGGTACTTCAACGACAACCAAGACCTATTCGTTCTCGGAGAAGAATCTTACAGCAGGAAAGTATTCCTACAGACTAAAACAGGTCGATTTTGACGGTTCAACCCAGACATTTGACGCTGTTGAAGTTGAGGTAGGAATTCCAACTGCATTCGACTTAAGCCAGAACTATCCAAATCCATTTAACCCGACTACAAGAATCAATTTTGCAATTCCGACTGCTTCAAATGTTACCCTCGAGGTATTTGACATCTCCGGTCAGAAGATTGCAACTCTCGTTTCAGGTTTCATGAACGCCGGATATCATTTTGTTGATGTGGATGCCGTTAAATACGGAATGTCTTCAGGAACATATATTTACAAGATTCAGGCAGACAAGTTCTCTTCAGTTAAGAAGATGATACTCGTCAAGTAGTTATGAATTATAAGTTTTGAGTTATTAATTAATTCGAAGCTTTGAATCTTTAAAGCCTCTCATGAAAATGGGGGGCTTTTTTTATTTATGAGTTATGAATTGGGATTAGTCAGGTTATATTTCGAATTCGAGAACGGTTTCGGTTCCGAAAGGGGATGGGGTGAAACTGAGTGACTTGGAGTAGATTCTCATGAGGAAGAGACCTCTGCCGGAATCCTTAAGCAGGTTCTCAGGTTTAGTCGGATCGGGTATGGAGGTCGGGTTAAATCCCGGTCCCTGATCTTTGATTGAGACGACAAAGAGTCCATCTGAAACAGTAATGTTGATGGTGACGGTTTTGTCAGGATTTTGCTTGTTGGCATGGAATATGGCATTGGTAGTAGCTTCAGAAACTGATAGCATAATACCATAAAGTTTGTCTTCCTCTATTGCCATTTCCTCGGCGATTTTAAGAAGAAATTCCTCGACAGTGTAAAGATTGTCGGGGATGCTTTGTAATTCCAGAAAAAACTTTTTTGTTTCCACTAACTCTGTTTTTTTTATTGCAAAATAGCAAAAATTAATTTTATTTCAAGCCGGAAAATCACAAAAACCACTTCACATTCAGATTTAAAGTGGTTAAATAGCGTCTCTCGTTTCCTTTTGAATCTATTCTCTCGTACCAGCCCTTGATTGAGAGCAAAAATGAATTGTAAAACAGGGCGCTTACTTCAGTTAAAGGGGCAATTCCGGAATAAAAATTTTCCTCTTTGTTTACTCCGTTTACTATTATATCAGAATTATAGGAGTAATATCTAAGTCCTAATTTAAAGGAATAATTCCCAAAATTTGTAACCAGTGCCGGCAGCAACAGGAGCTCCCTGATTTCGCGGCTTGGTTTAATTTTGTACTCACTCCACCTCAAGTCACCTTGTTCACTCAACTTGTAAAAACCTGTAAATTCAAACTTAAAATCCTTGGAAATTGAGATAGAGGCAGAATCAACCAGGGAAATTTGTCTGAAACTGAAACTTTTAAATCCGGGATTCAGATCTTCAAAATCATACACAAGATAATTGGCAATTATTTCAAAAGTACCGTAATTTCTTACCGCTGCAGAGTTGTAGATGTAACCTGTGTTTAGCCTGAAAATTCTGTTTGTATTATTGTTGGAGCTTCGGGCAGCAAGGATGTAAACCAGTTTACCATAGGAGAAGTCAAATCCTGCAAAGAGAGAGAGATTTGAATTAAGGACCCTTGTATAACGCGTTCTAAACTGGGATAACAGTTCATCTCTTTCGTCAAAATTCTCCAGAGATGGAGTATCGTATCTGAGTTTGAAATGTGAAACTGTTAGATCCACTCTGTCATACGGACTTATCAGAAAGGCACCGGTAAAAGAGAGAAACACCTGTGAAGCAATATTGTTCTTCACCCCTTCATTTTTTTGTTTCTGTTCGAAATAGTCAGAATTTGCATCCGACGGATTAATAAGCAGAAATTTTTCATTTCTTTCCGCATAACTTGCGAACAGTTTCAGATCAAGAATCTCCGAGAGATAGTTAATGCCTCCACCCAGGTCAAATTTTAATTCCTCAATTTGCGAGTCAAAGGAGGTGGGGAAACGGTCGCCGGGGAGCTTGTATTTTGTCGTTCTTTCAACTATTCGATCTGAAAAATTGAGTCGAAAATTGACCGAGGTATTTTTCACCACATCACTGTACAGGAATTCATCTGAAAATGCTACTTGTCTGTCATTCCTTCGTTGCAGGTTCTTCTCAATGGAAAACAACGGTTTCAGTGATGAATCGGCATCGAAGAAGAAATCCCTGCCCGACTCATGATAGTTAAAAGCAAAACGGTTTTGGATTCCCGGGTCAAGAAAATTCTCAATTGTGGTTCGGAATTCCCTAAGTGTGTTTTTCCTCGGACTGATATCTTCATTTCTGAAGATCAAATTTCCGCCAATCAGGAATTCAGACAGTTGCGTTTTGTCCATTCCTGCCTGAATACCGTAGATCCCTCCACTGTTTGAGATACCTGACTGCACATCCTCAATGTAACCGGCAAAGGGGAGTATGTCCAGCAGATTTTCTACCAGCACACGGTTATACAGCATACCATAGTTCGAGGCGGCGGTGTTGATGTCAGTCGATCGTGAGTCACTGTATATTTTGCTGCTGACGAGTGCACCGGGATTGAACCAGTTGTTGAATTTATAGTCTCCGGAGAGTTTTAGAACATTTTCATCTCTTGTAGTATTTGAACCCGCGTATTTCAGAAGGGAGGAATTCAGATTTTCATTCAGTCTGAGGTTAAGCCCACCAAGGAAAGTAGCATATTCTATGTTGGTGACGAGGGAGTAGATGCTCAATTCCTTGTTGAATACTGTGGAAATCGAATTTTGTTTTGAAAAAGGGAAAATATAAGAGCCGGTTGAATCACTTTCATACTGACCGAACAGTGAAGCGGGGAGTAGAACAAAAATGAGGAGAATGTTTAGATGCCGGTTCAATTGAACTGAGAAATTTGGAATGATGAGAGGTCTGACCAATAGACAGCATTTGTTGATCCGGGAAGATAGACTGCAACTCTCCAGTAATATTTTTTATTGAGAGCTAAAGAATAAGCAGTGAAGGGGATAAAAAGTTCTCCTGTCTCTGATCTTCTGTACCTGTTTGATCTCCAAAACTCATTTATTACAGGAGAATCGTAAACTATAATTTCATATTCAATATCCCAGGGAAGAGACCTGACAGAAAAAACATCAAACAATGGAAGTATGGCTCCATTCAAAGGAAAGAGTTTTTCCGACTGTGGAAACAGAAATGCCGGATAATCTTTTGAAAATCCGCTGAATCTTCCACCTTTGTCGGCTGTCCGGAATTTGTAGTAGTAGTTAACCGAGTGAGAGAGAGCAAGCGAATCGGTATCATTTGAATCATCCAAAAGAAGCATGAAGTCATTCGGAGTCGGGACGAATCCTGCATTTGTTGATCTGTACACCTCGAGTCCCTTTAGATCGGGATTCTCATCTCTGCTCCATTCGAAGGACACTATCAGCCTTCCTTCGAAGTTTACAGGTCTGACATTAATTAAAAAGGGGAGTACAGGGTCTGTGTTATTAAGAGGTTTGATGCCCTGGAAAAATGCTTTTCTGCTCTCCTTCCCGTTTCTGCCAACTGATGACACTGCGTAAGTGTAGGTGGAATCGTAAAACAATCCTTCATCCCTGAAAAAATTGGTTCTAAGCTCTTTATACATTACGAGATTAACCGAATCATTGATCCCCCTGTAAAGCCTGTAGGAAGAGTATTCCGGGTCAATGTTTTCCCACCATCGGAGAATAATTACACCATCACTTGCCGTTACCACTCTCAGGTTCTCCGGAACGGCAGGAGGCAATCCCGAATCGTAGGGCGAAAGAGGTGTAACCTGCTCACACCCTGAAAAGGGCAGCATCAGCAGGAATAATAAAAACAGAGCCGGTGGCGATTTTAATAAGATGGTTTAATCCGCAATTTGTATAAATCAGCATTTCAAAATAACAGATTTTGACGAGATTTAAAGCCCGAATAACGGGTAAAAACGGATACTTGAGTCTCAGAATTACCTACTTTATACCGGGATTAAATTCAATCTCAGAGAGATTGAACACTCCATATGTAAATTCACCGTCAGGATAGTGCCATACTGCCTCACCTCTCGAAAGAACATTAACTCCGTTTATCTTTTTGTACTCCTGAACGGGAGTTGAAAATCTGTAGCTTTTCATGTCGGAAATCGCATATCTGTCGTCAGAGACAAAATTTGTTAATTGTCCTTCGGAGTTAAAATACAATGTTGCAGAAATGGTAATATTTCCATTTGTGAAAGTTGCTTTTGTTGACAGCGAGTCTGTTTCCTCCCATTTTATTCTTCCGTCAATAAGTGAGGCGGGAGCCATTAAACACATGTCATTAAACAAAGTAACGGTTTCCGCTTTATTCATGATATCACCCTCTGCACCCATAACAGTAAAAAATCCAAACAGCCTTACATCCATGTAAGCCTTTCCTTTTGAGTATTTGTGATACCCCGGTACTGTTAGTCCAAACATCTCACCTTTCATAAAGAAGAGGCGGGTAGGGTTATCAAAAAAGTTGTATTGTTCCGACCTGAATGAAAACCAGTCCTTCCCCTTTTCCCGCATCTGACCTTCGAACACTATCCTTACAGATTTTACTTTTTCTTTTCCGACAACTTCTGTGTAGTGAAGGTATTTCTGAACCGGAGCGGGGAGATGCTTAATGTCATTCTCAGAGAGGATATCAGATTTTTGCAATGCAACTCTCTTTTCGTTCGCTTCATAATCATTGATGAATTTGTTTTCAAAGTTCCACATCCCAAAATGGGCGATCACGGGAATGAGAATTATCAGATTGGCAATTGTTCCGTACTTTGCCGACTGCCAGTTGTTAAATATCAGTATCTGCGAGATGACTACGGCAACTCCGCAGAACAACCACCAGTTTCGGTTTCCGGTTAGATACAATATGGTGGAAAGACTGAAAAGAAGTGTAACGACAAGCCAGAGCATTCCTTCCGGTTTGCCAATATGTTCGCTGATCTGTGGCATTTCGGAATATCCGAAAGCTTTGGCAAATCCCATCAAGTGGATTAAACCATGAATTAACAGGATCGCTGATAAAATAATTTTTGTTATATATTCAACTTTCATGCATGTTCCATTGTATCACAGGCTGCCTCCGTTACGAAAACAGCCTGATGAAAAAATTAAGTTAAACCGGTTAATTATTTCAGAGTAAAATACTCTCCTTTTTTCGGAATCCTTACTGATTTGAAGTGGTTCAGAGTAAGGCGATTCGCAAATTTCTCCTGCTGATCGGGTTCGCCATGGACGAGGAAAATCTCCTTCATCCTCTCACGGCTGAATTTATTTACATAATAGATTAATTCATCAGAATCGGCGTGAGCAGAAAGTGAGTTGAACACCACCACTTCCGCTTTCAATTTATATGGCTCACCAAAAATATTTATTTCAGGATTTCGTTCAATTATTCTTTTGCCGAGAGTGTGTTCCGCACAATATCCCGTCATCATGATTATATTGTTCGGATTTTCAACATTATTTGCCAGATGGTGAAGAATTCTTCCCGATTCCGCCATACCTGATGCCGAAATAATCATCATCGGACCCTCTCTGTCATTCAGTCTCTTCGATTCCTCAACTTCTGTTATATAAGTCAGTTTGTTGAATCCCAGAGGGTCTTCATTCTGAAGGATATGAGCTGAAGTTTCGAGATCATAACACTCGGTGTGTCGTCTAAAAACAGCGGTGGCATTAAAGGAGAGGGGAGAGTCAACATACACAGGGATGTTGGGAACCAGCCCTTTTTCAAAAATTGTATGCAGAAGGTAAACCAGTTCCTGGGTTCTTCCCAAACTGAAGGCAGGGGTAATTATCTTTCCTCTTCTTTCGATTGCCCTCTTTATCACCTCAACAACTTTAGCCTCCGACATATCAAAATCTTCATGGAATCTGCCACCATAAGTGCTTTCACAGATAAAATAGTCAACATCCGGAATGATCTCAGGGTCTCGAAGAATCGGCATGTTTGGTCGCCCGAGATCTCCCGAAAAACCGAGCTCGATCAGTTTCCCGTTCTCAATAATTCTGATATAAGTAACCGCACTCCCGAGGATATGACCTGCATCGTAGAACGAGGCCGTTATGCCGGGTAGCACTTCAAACTCCTGATGGTAATTGACACCCTGCATAAGTTGAAGTGTATCATCCACATCTTCCTGCGTATAAAGCGGCTCAAAGAGGTTTTTCCCCTGTTTAGCCCTCTTTTTGTTTACAAATTCAGTATCTTTTTGCTGGATGTGAGCCGAATCGGCAAGCATGATCTCGCAAAGATCTTTTGTTGCATGTGTGCAGTAGATTGGACCTCTGAAGCCCTTTTTTACGAGGTTTGGCAGGTTGCCTGCATGATCGATGTGTGCATGCGACAAAATCACAGCATCAACATCTTTAGGATTGTAAAAATCAAATGTTCTGTTTAACTCAAATGCCTCTTTTCTCTTACCTTGAAACATGCCACAATCGAGGATTATTTTCCCGGCTGCTGTTCTAAGAAGATGATTCGAACCGGTAACTGTTCCGGCTGCGCCAATAAATTGAATGTCCATAATTCTCCCGTGTAATTGTCTCGTAAAATTACAAAAAAGTTACGAGATTTATCAATAATCAAATTAAAAATTGACTATATTGAAAAATTATAATAAATTTAAAGTTTGAGTTTTAAGAAATAATTGCCGGATAAATAATGCTTGAAAATTATATTCCATTAATTGTAGTTTTAGGTTTCGCTGTGGTTTTTGCCGTAGCCGTAGTGGCTTCGTCGAAGCTGTTCGGACCCCAAAGGCCCACCAAAGTGAAAATGTCGCCTTACGAGAGTGGAATGAAACCGATTGGCTCCACAGAGGAGCGGGTGTCGGTTAAATATTATGTAGTCGCAATGCTCTTCATCATTTTTGACCTCGAAGTGATTTTTGTCTATCCCTGGGCGGTCAAATTTATCTCCCTCTTCAAAGAAATTGGAATTTCCGTCTTTGTTTCGATGTTTATATTTTTAGTTGTGTTTGAGCTTGGTTTCTTGTATGCTTACAAAAAAGGAGGTTTTAGATGGGATTAGAAGCGAAATTGATGAATGATGGTTTTATAACGACCACTATTGATGCTATTGTCGGGTGGGCAAGAGAAAGTTCCGTATGGCCCATGCCGATGGGAATTTCCTGCTGCGGTATCGAGATGATGGCAGTGGGAGGACCCAAGTATGACATCGCCCGGTTCGGCTCAGAAGTTATGCGTTTTACCCCAAGACAGTGTGATTTGATGATAGTTGCAGGCACAGTGACCTACAAAATGTCGCATGTTGTCAGAAAAATATATGATCAGATGCCCGATCCCAAATGGGTGATTGCAATGGGTGTCTGCACCTCCACCGGCGGAATGTACCGTTCATATCCCGTTGTTCAGGGTATCGATCAGTTTCTCCCTGTCGATCTCTATCTTGCAGGATGTCCTCCGAGACCCGACAACCTCCTGAACGCTCTTATGCTTATTCAGGATAAAATAAAAAACACAAAAGCCAGAGAATTTCAAGATATACCACTTTTGGAGCCTGTGAAAGTAAATGGAAATTAAAGAGAATATCCTCAGACTTCTTGAGGAAAGATTCCCCGAAACAAGGTTTGAAACCACGGATTTCAGGGGAGATCTAAAGATAAAATTTGACAAGGCGCTGATCGTCCCGGTCGGCGAATTCCTCAAAACTCACCCGGAACTTCACTTCGAAATGTGCGTGGATGTAACTGCTGTCGACTGGGCAAAGAAAAAAGGAAGATTCACCGTAGTCTATCATATCTACTCGATCGAAAACAAATTCCGTCTTCGTCTTGCATGTGATGTGGAAGAGCATGAAGCACATATCAATACTGTCACATCAGTCTGGAAATCAGCAAACTGGTATGAGCGGGAGACTTACGACATGTATGGAATAAAATTTGACGGTCATCCGGATTTCAGAAGAATGTATATGCCCGAAGAATATGAATACCATCCGCTTAGAAAAGAATATCCGCTGATGGGAATTCCCGGTGATTTAACCCTCCCAAAGAAATAAGTGAGTTTATGGAAAGATTAACTAAAGACGATGTGCATCCAAGTATTGTGAAAGCTCTCCTGGATCAGGAATCAAATATTTCTTTCGAGGATGCACTTGATAATGAAATGATCCTGAACATGGGTCCTCAACACCCTGCGACACACGGTGTACTTAGAGTGCTGTTGAGACTCGACGGTGAAACAGTTGTTGCCGCCGTTCCCGATCTCGGCTACCTCCACAGAGGTTACGAGAAAATGGCTGAAAATATGTCTTACTACGAGTTTATACCTCATACTGACAGACTTGACTACATTTCACCACCGGCTAATAACAATGCTTTCTGCCTCGCAGTCGAAAAACTTGTTGGAATTGAAGCCCCGTTGAGAGCTCAATACATCAGAATGATAATGTCGGAGCTGGCAAGAATTACCTCCCACCTCGTGGCAATCGGTGCCCTCGCAATGGATGTCGGCGCTCTTACTGTTTTCCTCTGGTGTCTGCGTGAGCGCGAAAAAGTGCTTGATGCATATGATATAATCTGCGGTGCAAGATTTACCACCAGCTATGTCAGAATCGGTGGTGTGGCGGCTGATATGCCTGATAATGCAATCAAAATTATCAAAGATTTTATTGCCCAGTTTGAAGAAAAACTTGATGAAGCTGAAAGACTGCTTAACACAAACAGAATTTTTGTCGAAAGACTTGAGGGCGTTGGTGTGGTTTCCAGGGAAGATGCCATCTCTTTGGGGATGACCGGACCAAGTTTAAGAGGTTCGGGTGTAGATTTCGATCTTAGAAGAGCTAACCCTTACCTGCAGTATAACGAAATCGATTTCAAGGTACCTGTTTACAACGAAGGTGACAGCCTTGCCAGATACTTCGTGAGAGCGGATGAACTTCGTGAAAGCTGCAAAATAATTTTACAGTGCCTCGATAAAATGCCGAAAGGCGATATCATGCTGAATTCTCCCAAGAAGGTACTTCCCAGAAAAACTGAGATTTACACAAAAATGGAAGAATTAATCCATGACTTTATGATCGTCAACTTTGGTGTGAAGCCTCCGGTTGGTGAAGTCTATCAGGCGGTCGAAAATCCAAAAGGTGAGCTCGGCTTCTATATTGTCAGCACTGGTGAGGGACATCCATGGAAAATGAAAATAAAATCTCCCTCCTTCTCTAATTTACAAGCCCTCGGACCATTGGTAAAGGGGCACATGATCTCCGATGTTGTGGCAATAATCGGTAGTCTCGACCCTGTAATGGGTGAAGCCGATAAATAATAAGAGGATATTAATGGAATTCAAATTCACTGAAGAAAATCTTGAAAAAGTGAACCGGGTATTCAAAAACTACCCGACGAAAAAAGCTGCGGTTATGCCGGTGCTCTACATCGCACAGGATCAAAACCGTTACATTTCAGGCGAAGTGATCCAAGAGGTTGCCAAAATTCTCGAGATCACCGAAGAAGAGGTTATGGGTGTCGTAACTTTCTACACCATGTATCATCAGCATCAGCCAGGCAAGTACCACTTGCAGGTTTGCACCAATGTATCATGCATGCTTCGTGGTGCTTACGAAATCTGGAATGCGGTTAAAGAGCGTACAGGGCTCCAAAATGGACAAACTTCAGAAGACGGACTCTTCTCCCTCGAGGAAGTGGAGTGCATGGGATCGTGCGGAACTGCTCCAATGATCGCTGTGAATGAAGATTTCCATGAAAATCTGACAAAAGAAAAAGCCCTCGAATTAATTGACTCCCTAAAGTAGAAGTGGTGATATGGAAAAGATTGTTTTACCTGAAATAGAAAATTTACATAAACTGGAAGTCTATCGTGCCAACGGTGGATATGAAGCCATCAAAAAAGCTCTCGCAACCACTCCCGATGATGTTATAGACATCGTTAAAAAATCAGGACTAAGGGGCAGAGGCGGTGCTGCATTTTCTGCAGGACTGAAGTGGTCGTTCATGCCTAAAACAACAGATAAACCAAAATATCTTTGCATCAACGGTGACGAATCGGAACCCGGTTCGTTCAAAGACAGACAAATTTTCGAATACAACCCGCACCAGTGTATCGAAGGCATTCTTATTGCATCCTATGCGATTGGTGCACACGACGCTTATGTCTATATCCGCGGTGAATACCATAAATGGATAAAGCTCTTCCAAAAAGCTCTCGATGACGCTTATGAGGCAGGTCTCGTAGGTGAAAAAATGAAGAAGACTTTTGGTACCAAATTCCATGTGAATATTTATGTTCACAAGGGCGCAGGTGCCTACATCTGTGGAGAAGAGTCATCACTGATGAATTCCATCGAGGGAAAGAGGGGATATCCAAGAGTAAAACCGCCATTTCCTGCTCAGAATGGTCTTTGGGGCAATCCAACCACCATCAATAATGTGGAAACTCTTACAAATGTTCCTGCCATTATCAACAAAGGCTGGGAATGGTTTTCGAAAATCGGAGCCGAAAAACATCCCGGTACAATCCTCTATGGAGTCAGTGGTCATGTCAATAAACCGGGTGTTTACGAACTTCCTTCCGGAACCCTCCTTACCGACATAATCTATAATTATGCAGGCGGGGTGCCGGGTAACAAGAAAATTAAATGTGTCATCCCCGGCGGATCCTCCATGCCACCACTTCGCGGCGATCAGCTCGAAGGAATTGCCATGGATGCCGAATCACTAAAGGCTGCAGGAAGCTCAATCGGCACCGCAGGTATTATGGTAATGGATGAAGATACCGATCTCGTCGCCGTACTTGCCCGTATAACCAAATTCTACTACCACGAAAGCTGCGGACAGTGTACACCATGCCGTGAAGGTACAGGCTGGATGCTTAAAATCCTTAACCGGATGGCACAAGGCAAAGGTCAGAAAAGTGATATCGAATTACTGCTCAATGTCGCCAACAACATCGACGGCAACACCATCTGTGCACTCGGCGAAGCTGCCGCATGGCCCGTTAAGTTCATGGTCACCAGATTCAGAGATGAATTCGAAGCCAGAATGAACGAAACCGTTGACCTCCCCTCCAGAAACAAAGTTCACTCAATGAGGCACACCGGCATAGGAGTCGAGTGAGTACCTGAGAGACCAGAGAAACTCGAGTATTTGAGAAACCTGAGAGACTTGAGTACTCGAGAGACTTGAGTGATTAGAAATTGTTGGTTGTTTGTTTTTAAGCCTGTGAGAAATCACGGGCTTTTTTTTTGAACACGATACTCAGGATGTCAAAGAATAAAAAGGATGCAACCCCCGTAGCGGGGTTATATGTTCGTAGAAAACGACAAATTTCTCTCAATCATCCCCCCACCTTTATAAGGAGGGGGGCAAGGGGGGCGGTAGAGGGCAGGTGTCATGTTCGTAGAAAATCGACAATCCCGATACAATTGAACCTGCCTGGGCAGGTGGCATGTTCGTAGCAAGAAAGTTTTTAATCTGCGTATATCTGCCTCACCTAGCTATATGTCACCACAAGGGTTTTCTTGGAATTGGTCGATTTCTCAGCGAAGATGTAACCCCACTACGGGGGTAGTTTAGTTATGAGATATAAGTTATTAGTTATTATTTTTTTTTGGTGAAATGGAGGTCTGTCTGTAGGACAATCGAGACGATTGTCGCTCCTTTTCTGTTTCTTGGGTCGGTTATCTACTTTCTACGAACATTTAACCCCGCTACGGGGGTTGCATCCTTTCCATTCATTAACATCCTGAATATCGTGTTCAAAAAAAAGCCCGTGATTTCTCACAGGCTTAAAACAACCAACAACTTCTAATTACTCAAATACTCAAGTCTCTCGAGTTTCTCAAGTCTCTCAAGTCTCTCACCCTCACTTAACCAGGTACCTCTTGATCTTTTGGGTGGTGGTTTTTTCGAATTCTTTTTCTCTCAGATAAAACTTCTTTATCTGTTTATATGCCGGCAGGTGTTTGTTTGTCTCTTTTACAATTTCGGCAACAATTTTTTCCATCATATCTTTGTCGATTTTGATGCCGTTCTTTTCAGAATATTCAATGAGGGTTTCGGCATTAAGAACAACCTGAACTGCAATTATTTCGGTGTGTTTTGCATCCTCCTCGCCATAAACGAATGATTCGAGAATCAATGGATTTCTGTTGATTATATCCTCGATCTCCTCGGGGAACACATTCTTACCGTTGCTTGCAATTATTACATTCTTTTTCCGTCCTCTGATGTGTAGGAAACCGTCTGAATCGATATAACCGAGGTCACCCGTCCGGAAGTAACCATCCACGAAAGCTTCTTTGGTCAGAGCTTCGTTTTTGTAATATCCGAGCATGACATTTCCGCCTTTCACAAAAACTTCACCAACACCATCCTGATCGGGTTCAACTATTTTAATATCAACGCCAGGGAGTGGAAGTCCGGCAGCATCATCCTTGAATGCCATGAGTCTGTTCAGGGCAACAATGGGAGCTGTTTCTGTTAGTCCGTAGCCCTGTACAAATGTAAATCCAAAATCACGAAGACCTTTAGCCACTTCAGGGTCGGGGGCAGCACCACCCGCTATAAAGATTCTTACATGTCCGCCAAACCTTGCATGCAGTTCTTTAAAAACTTTGGCTTTTATCTCTTTAATACCCAGTTTCTGTAAAAATCCGGTGACTGTCACGAGTGGAGGCACAATTTTGGATTTTACCTTGTCTTCCTTGATCGATTTGGAAATTCTCTTGAACATTTTGTCAAACAGTAGCGGCACCCCAAGCAGTACCGTGGCTTTCACCACCTGCAAGTCATCCACAATTGTTTTTAATGATCGGGCAAAATGCACGGAGGCACCCGAGTAGAGAGGGCACAGCATTCCACAAGTACATTCATAGGTATGATGTATCGGCAATACAGACAGGAACTTGTCCTCGGGATAGATAAACATCATGCTCGTCATGCTTACGAGATTTACAGCAAGATTTTTCTGAGTAAGCATAACCCCTTTTGCCCTTCCAAGAGAGCCTGAAGTAAAAATTATCTCCGCCATCTCTTCGTTATTTATTTTTGGCAGGGAATTGATGTCGACGGGAATGGAGGAATTGATAAGAGCGGACATGGAGATTACATCCCCTTCGTTTTGAAGGATGTCCATGTTTATTTTCATTTTGAGTTTCTTTATTGCAGCCGCCTCTTCACTCATCAGATTGCTGAATCCTTTTGAGAAGACAATAGCTTCTGATTCACTCTCGTAGATAATGTTTAATATTTCATTGGAGGTAAGATTTTTATCAATAGGCACAATCACATAATTAAATGTCATCGCTGTCAGATATGTGATGCTCCACTGCACGCGGTTTTCAGAAATCACTGCTATATGCGAGCGTTCTTTTAGACCCAGCTTTTGAAGACCAGATCCGAACTTCAGAACTGTTTCCAGCAGCCCGTCAAAAGTCAGACGCTTAAAGGGAGTATCGTTCAGATCCTCAAGAGCAATTTTCCCTGCATATTTTTTACTGTTTTGGAGCACCATTTCCTGTAGATTGGAAATTTTCGGAACATCATACAGTTTGTGTTTAAGATCCATTTTTTCCTCAAAAATCTTGTTTTAATAACAGGAAATTTAATTAATATTTCCTTAACGATTGTGAAGAATAAAATTTTTTTAATCCGTCATAGCTTCCAACTGTCCTTTTTTCTTTTGCATTATTATTTAGAAATGTTATATTAAACGGTCTTTTTTATCTGATTTATTATACCGGGATTTAAAGTAAATGACCGTAATCTTCTCCAAAAAATGTGAACTTGGTTTACAAGCTGTATTATATTTGTCAACACTCGACAAAGATCAGAGGGTCAGTGCTGCTAATGTGGCGACCAAACTGAAAGTGCCTAAAGAGTTTGTTTCAAAAGTGATGCAAATCCTGACGGATTCGGGAATTGTTGCTTCAAAGAAGGGGAAAAACGGCGGATTCTATCTCGGGAAAAATCCGTCTGAAATAAAACTCATCGACATAGTGATGGTTTTGGATGGAGGGGATGTCTTTAATACCTGTATTCTGGGTTTTCCCGGCTGCTCTGTCTCTACTCCGTGTCCGATGCATGACGAGTGGGGGAAAATCAGAAATATGGCTTTTACGATGTTAAATGCAGAAACTTTGGAGAGTATGAAACACAAATCGATCGACAAGATCGAGTCACTCACGAAATAGTCTGTCACTCTTTTTTGTATAAATCGATGATTGCTTTGGCGAGGAATTTTGCGGCTGTTTCGTGACCTTCCCTGGTCAGGTGAATATAATCCTGAATTGCGAGCTTTGATTGCACCAAAGATGGCATAATCGTGTCTCCACCCATCACTTCGCTTAGATCCCAGTAACTCAACCCTTCTTTTAAGGAAAGGGAAGTTATTCCCTCCTTTAATGTCTTAATGTTTTTGTTCGGTTTGAATCCTTCTTTACTGTACGAATAAAAAGTAACGGGGGAAATCAGTAAAAATGATGCATCAGGAGATTCTTTTCTTAGCCTCTTCAGCAAATTTCCATACTCGACATCAAAATAGTTTTTGTTGAAATTTGGTCCCGCACAGTCATTTGTACCAAGATAGACAATTATCAGATCAGGATTTACTGTTTCGATAAACGGGAAGAGGTAATTCAGTTCGGTGTTGTATGTCCTTATAGATGCCGAAATCTTGCCAAAAAAAGTGGAAACAACCCCTTTTTCTGTGAAAGCCAGAATCCCTTTTGTCGATTTTTGTGGAACATTTTGCCGGTTAGTTATGTAGAAACTCTCGACAGGTGACGAAAAAGTGACCTTAATCGCACGGCCCTTGTTCACTGTATTGATTGCAAAGGGAATTTTCTCTGAAGATGCATCCTTTACTTCGATGGAACTTGAATCGGCGTTGGAGTAAAGCTCAAATCCTTTTAGAAGGGATGATTTTTTCTTCAGCTGCAACGGGTTGTAGGGGAGAAGAGTCGGAAATTCACTCTTCAGTGACAGTTTGATCTTTCCACCGTCTCCAAATTCTGCTGCAAGCTCATCCTCAAGGCAATGAACAAAATCACCTGAGGCAGTGTAGGAGTCACCGATTACGAATATTTTAAATATCTTTGAACCGGAGGTGTCAGAAAAGGTTTTCTGCAATTTGGCTTGAATAGATTGCGGATTGCCGATTTTATTGAGTTCCGGTCGCAGGAAGGGAAATTCATTATTGGATTTTTGAGAATATGCGATGGAAAAACACAATAGCAGGCAGATTATTACTTTTTTCAAGATTGAATTCATTAATGGCATTTTTCAGGGATATTTTATTATACCGCGTAAAAGGACAGGATTAATTAAATTTGATGTTTGAATATACGGAAAAAAATGAATAAATATTCTCTTCAAATACTCTTCAGCATCCTCATTGTGAACGGGATACTTCTTTCGTTCTCTCTGGCAGGTCCCGAATTCAGTGTACCCAATCCCTTCTCGGATGAGGATTTGGTCATTAGTTTTCCTGATATTAAAGAGAGCCTCTTTAAATCGGCTGAACAGAAAAACGAGAATGCTGAAAATTTTCTAAGCAAGTATGAAACTGCTGATGAGAATGCACTTATTGATGAGAAACCGTCAGTTGATAAAAATGAAGAGAACGGATTTTTGATTAATCCGGAAACAAGCGGAAAGAAGGCGCTCGACAATTTTTTTGAAGCCTTGGAGAAGGAAAGCAAAACCGGAACAGTGAGAGTTGCTCACTATGGTGACTCACAAATAGAAGGGGACAGAATAACTTCATATCTCCGGGAAAACTTTCAGAAGGAATTTGGCGGTGAGGGTATCGGCTATGCTCCGGTGGATGATATAACCGACAATGTGAATTATTTCAGAAGCACTTCTGAAAACTGGGAAAGATATAATGTCTTCAACCATGCATACTCTTCCGGAAAATATGCTCTTTCGGGACTGGTTTTCAAATATGGAAACGGTAAATCAAAGAAGGATAATGATGAGCAGGAGCCAAAAGGGAAAAAAAAGAAAAAACAATTGGATGAAAAACCCGCTGAAGAGGAGCAACCCTCGGACAGTTCAACCGTCTTAAACAAATACGGTTTATCACATTCTTTGCTTGCAGACACCTGGTTTGCGGTAAAATCCGCTTTTCTCTCCTCTCCAAGGGATAAAACAGATGTGGTTGCGGCACTTCGGGGGAGAGTATCTCTTAATTTTGTGAAAAATGCAAGGTTCTCCAAAATAAGGGTTTTTTACGGAAAAGTCGGTGATGAATGTGAAGTAAGAATTAGTGACCAAAAAACAGGAACTGTAATTGGTACATTGCAACTCAACGGTGATAATCCCTTCAATCTTGCTTCAACCGCATTCAGAGGTGACGGCAGTTCTATTAGATTTGACATCTCAAGCGGGAGAAATCCTGAGATTTATGGCTTCTTTTTCGACGGAGACAGAGGGGTTCAGGTTGATAATTTTGCGATTCGCGGTCACTCGGGTGACGGACTCCTGAAAATAGACAAGGAATTTTTATCTGCTCAATATGATGAATTGAATGTAAAACTTATTATTTTGCAGTTCGGTATGAATATTATGCCGACTGTAACAAAAGAAAAAGATTTAAAACGCGTCAGGGATTACTATAACCGCCTCTACGCAGGTATCAGAGAGAGAGCGAAAAATTCTTCTGTTCTCGTTGTCGGTCCCGGCGATATGGGTGTTATCAGAAGGGGAAGCTCCGTTTCGCATCCTTACATCGGGGAAGTGGTGAAAATCATGAAGGAATGTGCCATAGAGAACGGCTGTGCTTTTTGGAATACATATGAACTTATGGGGGGTGAAAACTCTATTGCAGCATGGGCTCAGAAAGGATATGCAGCCCGCGACGGTCACTTCATTAACAGAGGACAAAAAATAATTGCCGCCGAATTGTTCAAGGGGATTAATGATTCGTACCGGCAATATTTAGACAACAAAAATTCAAATAACCGTTAAATAAACAGAACGGATGGCAATATGACCAATCAGTTACATTATCTGAACGGAGCAATGAAGAAAGGCGGAAAGCTTTTCTTGATTGCTTCGTTTGGCACTCTGGGAGTCCTTTTCGCCGGTTCCATTAACCATGAACTGAACCACAAAACGAAATTCTCCCCACCCGATTCAATTGTCTCACAGTCGCAGGATTCGATTAGTGAGACCGAAAAGCAGCCTGCTGTCAATTCCGGATCAACAACCGACGGAGGTTCGACCAGACTCGGTAATTTCCCGTTTCTGCGTACAAATCAGAATTTTATTGAATGGAAAAACAGGGAAGTGGCTCAAAAGTTCTTTACAAATCTTGCAGATGCTAAGCAAAAAAAGCTTCGGGTCCTTCATGTAGGTGACTCCCACCTCCAGGCAGACATTTACACCGGCTATATTCGTGAAGAACTCCAGAAAATGTATGGAATTGGAGGGCGAGGTCTGGTTTTCCCTTACTCTGCAGCTAAAACCCACTCTGCATACGATTACTTTACCTACTCCAAAGGGAGCTGGACATTCTCAAAGAATACCGAGCAAAACCCGGCTCTCGATATCGGATTGACGGGTTACTCGATTCGTACTATCGATCCAAACTCCAATTTTAAGCTCGTCTTTTCGAAAACAATTCAAAAAGCCTCGAACAACATTCTTAAAATATTCTCAAAAACCGGTCCATCAGTGTTTGATATGGTGCTGAATATTAAAGGAATTAGCGAGCCGATCACGGTAAAAGCGGATGCAAATTCGGGACCGTACATAACTGTACCTGTTAATTCCGATTGCGAGAGCATCGAAATATCATTCAAAAAATCCTCCGATTTGCAGAATGAGTTCGTTTTGTATGGCATTTTGATCGAGGCTGACAATCAGGGTGGCGTCTTGTATGCCAGTACAGGTGTAAATGGTGCCACGCTCTCGAGTATTGTGCGTGAGTCAAGATTTGAAGAGGAAGTTAAAGCATTTGAACCCGACCTGTTTATCCTTGATCTCGGGATAAATGATTTTTTTGGCGGTGGTTTCAATGCCACATCCACAAAGGAAAATCTCGTTTCCATTATTCAAAAGGTAAAAAAATCATCACCGGATGCCGTGATTCTTTTAATGAATGTTCAGGATGCCTTTAATAAAAGAACCAATGTCTCCGCATGTCTCGATTTTGCAAAACTTGTGGCAGAAGTTGCCATGGAAAACGATTGTCTTCTCTACGATATCTACAATGTAAGCGGTGGCAAAAATTCAATGCTCAACTGGCGGGCAAACTACCTCGCCAATGTGGATCAGATACACCTCACTTCAAAGGGTTATAATCTTAAAGGTGAACTTTTTGTTTCTGCAATCCAGAACTCATATGACAAATTTGTTGCAGGTGAATCGACACTTCTTGTCGCAAACAAGCAGCTTGAAAGTGAAGTGCCTGAAGGGCTCGCAATCTATGTTGACAACAATGAAAGCCAGAGTGTTTCCGCTGCAAACACCACTGTTATCAACGGTGTCTCTGCTGCCGGTACTCTGAAGGATGATAAAGGCGAGTACAAAATGCACAAGGTTTTGGGTGGAGAATCGATCCGCTCTATCGCAAAACTGTATAATGTGGAGATCAGCGATATAAGATCATGGAACGATTTTTACGGTGCACTCTCGATAAATCAGGAATTAAAGATTTATGTGAAGAAAGGGAAATCCAACCCAGCACTCACAGCAAAGGTGACAACACCTGTAAAACCCGGAAATACTGCTGTGCCCGGAAGTTATTCTGCAAGAAATACCTACTATGGTAAAAATTACAGTTATAACGCAACTCCAAAATACACTCCTCCTGCAACAAACTACAGTGTGAGGAACGGTGATACCTGGTTTGCTATTTCTCAGCGAACCGGAATACCCGTCAATCAGTTGAAAGCTGCCAATGGCTCTAAGGGTGATATTATCAGACCCGGACAAAAGATAAAGGTTCCGGCAAAAACCACCTATACTGCGCCCAAAACAACTGCCAAATATGGTACTAAATACAACACAAATAAAACTACCAAGAAAACCACTGTAAATCAGGGGAAAACCACTACCAAGAAGACTACTGTAAAATCAGGAACAACTCCTGATAAAACAAAACAAAAGACGACAACCAAGACGCCGGCAACCAATAAAAACAATCAAAAACCGGCTAAAAAGAAATAAAAAGGAATATTCTGTTTTTTGGATGTAATCGAGTTACTAAAATATAATTCCGGAAATCCATTACTGTTCAATTCGGTATTGTTCTTTTTCCTGTTTACCATTGTTTATCTGATATATACAGGTTTCGAGAAGAATATCAAAGCAAGAAACCTTGTGCTTCTGCTGTTCAGCCTCTACTTTTATTACAAGATATCAGGCGGATACATCGGAATCCTGATTGCAGTTGGCATAATTGATTTCTTCGTCGGGAAATTTCTTGTACGGGAAAAATCAGATATCAAAAGAAAACTGCTGCTTTCGTTATCTGTTCTGGTGAACATCGGAATTCTTGTCTATTTTAAGTACACTTTTTTCATTGTGAATGAATTTGGATTGCAATCATCCCAGTTCTTCTCATATTTTACCAGAGAAATTCTTACTCCTGTTGGAATTTCCTACTACATTTTTAAATCTGTCGGGTACACACTTTCCATTTATAGAGAGGAAATTGAGGAAGCCGAGCAGAATCTTTTTACCTACCTTCTTTATGTCTCATTTTTCCCGACAATAGTAGCCGGACCAATCTCCAAAGCTGCAAATCTTCTGCCTCAGTTCAACAGTCCAACAAGAATTACCCGGGAAAATGTCAGCAAGGGAATTTTCCTCCTGATTACGGGAACCCTGAAAAAAGTGCTGATCGCAGATTTCATCGCCCTGAATTTCGTGGACAGGGTTTTTGAAAATCCCGATCTTTTCACATCAATCGAATGCCTGCTCGCCGGATATGGAGCTTTCCTCCAGATATATTTTGATTTTTCGGGATATACTGACATCGTCAGGGGGATGGCGTATCTCTTCGGTTTTGAACTTGAAGAAAACTTTAAAAAACCGTTCCTCGCCAATTCTGTCAGTGAGTTTTGGAGGCGATGGCACATTACCCTCTACACTTTCCTTAGTGAAAATATTTTCAATCCTCTAAGCTTTTCTCTCAGACGACTTGGAGTTTACGGTATCTACATTGCCATTCTCGTAACTTTTCTGGTTTCGGGAGCCTGGCATGGTGCCAATCTGACCTTTATTGTGTGGGGGCTGATACACGGGGTTTGTATCGTCTTCGATGCCATGTTCCGAAACATCCGTAAAAAGATTGTTGGTGTGGTGAATGAAAAGTTTTTCAGGATGTTGGAGATTGTTATCACTTTTCATGTTATTGCATTTTCATTTATCATATTTAAGTCACCATCCCTCGACAGTGCCATGGTCTTTATCGGAAAGCTGTTCAGTGAAATCAAATTTGCTCATATTGAAAAGTGGTTGAGTTTCTATCTCGTACCATTCCTGGTTATGGTTGGGGGACTGATTCTCGCAATTGTGCCTGAGAGGTTCTATAAGGTACTCTTCATCAGGTTCGCTGCAATCCACTGGAGTTTGAAAGCGCTCACTTTTGCTGTCGTCATTATTTTTGTTTATCAGGTTCTCGGAACTTCCACATTACCATTTGTTTACATCGAGTTTTAAATGAAAAAACTGCTGTTTCTCCTCATCGTTGTTACACCATCCTTTTTTGCCCAATCCTTTATAGCGGCTCTGACTGGTAAGGCTTTTACTTCCAACTATGGGTACTATATGATCAGAGATGTTTGTGATCTCGCAGGTGGAAGGTTGATGGGCAGTGAGCCCAACAAAAAAGCATTTGAAATGCTAAAAAAAGAGTTGGAAAATAAAAGCTTGAAACCCTTTTATGAGAAATTTACATCTCCCGTTTGGTTCAGAGGTGAAGACAAAGTGGTCTTAAAACTGCCTTTCAGAAAGAACCTTCGTGCTTATGCCCTCGCTTGGGTGTCACCCGCAAAAATTGAAGATGCGAAGGCTGTTTTTGTTTATTCCGGGTATGAGGAAGATTACAGGAATATTGATGCAACGGGAAAAATTGTCGTTATCAGTCAGGAAAGACCTTCGGGAAGAGATGAACTTCTAAGGGGAGAGGCAATCAAAATTGCTGCCGCCAAAGGAGCTGTTGCATGCCTTTTCATAAATGAGGCAAAAGGCGGAAAAGTGTTGTGCGGGGTGGGGAATTTCAAAGGTGACCCCCTCAAAATCCCTGCATTCACACTCACATTTGAGGAGGGAGCAAAACTTAGGAGACTTCTCGAGAGGAAGGTGAATGTTGTACTTGATGTCGTGTCAAATTCACGCGTGGAGACAGGGGAGTCCAACAATCTTGTTGCCCGCATAGACGGAACAGGAGACGAGAAAATAGTGATTGGCGGTCACTTCGACAGTTGGGATCTCGGTGATGGCGCTGCGGACAATGGGCACGGAAGTGCAGTCATGTTTGAAGCCGCCGCACTTCTAAAGGAATTTGGAATCAGACCAAAAAGAACTATCGAGTTTGTCTGGTTCAACGGTGAAGAAACCGGTTTATGGGGTTCTAAAAAATATGTCGAAGCCCATAAAAATGATAAAATATTTGCCATGATAAATCTCGATATGCCGGGAAAGATTAACGGCTTTAATGTTATGGGTTTTGACTCCTTGTCGCCTGCCATCAAATCAATTACCGACACTTCCGGTTCTTTCGATCTTTCCAAATCAATGAGCACAGCCTGGACCAACAGCGATCATATGTATTTTATGTTTAATGGTATCCCCGTTATCACTCCGGTTGGCGGGATGACCAAGGAAATGACTGACCACTATCACGATTTTGGTGATTCCTTCGATAAACTCGACAAAGATTACATCTCTCACGGCGCCGCTGCAGTTGCTTTTCTTGCTGCTGGTCTCGCAGATTCTGATTTTAAGTTATTCAGACTGTCCCCTGATGAGGTTAAGGAACTCCTGAAAAAGCACAACCTTGAGAAACGATTGAAAAAGCAGGAAGAGTATCCTTTTTAGGCTCTGCGATAAGGGCTTGATTATCTGATAAAAATTGTTTAAATTTGCAATGCCACACCCCCGGTATTCCCGGGGGAGTGGCTATTTTTTTTGTAAATTTTCATACTGGAGTGTCATGTACGATATTGTATATCTGTCACAAGAAAGATTGATTGAGCTCGAGAAAGAGCTCGCGGAAATGAAGTCATCAGGAAGAAAGGAAATTGCCGGCAAAATCGCCGAAGCCCGTGCACACGGTGACCTTTCTGAAAATGCTGAATACGATGCTGCAAAAGAAGCACAGGGACTGTTTGAACTTAGAATTCACAAACTTGAGGCTGTGCTTGCCCGTGCAAAGGTGATCGATCCTGCTTCGATGCCAAAGGATAAGGTGCACATCCTTGCAAAGGTTAAAATTAAAAACCTTAAGACGCTTAAAACAATTGAATATCAGATTGTATCCAACGAAGAATCCAATCTGGAAAATGGAAAGATTTCAGTTTCCTCTCCCGTGGGGCAGGGGTTGCTCGGAAAGAAAGTAGGAGAAATTGCTCAGGTAAAAGCTCCCGCCGGTTTGATTCAATTTGAGATCCTCGAGATCCGCTGATATCATGACAAAAGAAGACAGGAAGTATCTTGGTGATTGTATCATTCTGGGATCGCGAGCCGAAGGCAAGGTAAGTCCCAATCCAACTGTCGGTTGTGTCATTGTAAAAGATGGCAAAATACTCTCAGTTGGTTATCACCGGGAATTTGGCGGGGCTCATGCAGAAGTGGATGCGATAGCAAGAAGCAAGCAGGATATTACAGGTGCTACTCTCTATGTCAGTCTTGAACCTTGCTCCCACTTTGGCAAAACTCCTCCATGTGCTGATCTTCTTATTTCGAAGAAAATTGCGAGGGTTGTGATTGGTATGACCGATCCTAATCCTTTGGTCTCCGGAAAGGGAATAGCCAGGTTAAGAAATGCAGGAATTGAGGTGGAGGTCGCAGACCTCCCCTTGTATAAAAATTATTACAGGAAATTTTCCAGGTATATAACAGGCGATTTACCATTTGTAACCATTAAGTCAGCCCTGACCCTCGACGGAAAGATTGCCGGTACCTCCGGGGAATCAAAATGGATAACAGGTGAGAAATCCCGGCGACTGGTTCATCTTTTGAGAAGCAAGCATGATGCTGTTCTTACTTCTTCAAAAACTGTTCTTGTGGATGACCCAATGCTGACTGTCAGGCACAACCACAAACCTTCACCAAAAAGAGTTATGGTCACTTCAAAGCTCTTTTTTCAGGACGGCTACAATTTCTTCCGGAACGAAGATCGAAAATCTTATATTGTAACCCTCGAAGAGGAACAGCACAACGAAGAAATCCTTCAAAAACTCAACTGGTTTCAAATTCCGATTATTTTTGTAAAACCCGACAAAAGGGGTAAACCGGATATGATAGAGACATTAAAGAGTCTTCATTCTCTTGGAATTACCTCCGTTATGGTGGAGGCAGGAGCCAAATTGACGACTGAAATGATAAATTCTGAGCTGTTTGACGAATTCGTCTGCTTTATAGCCCCCAAACTCATGGGCAATGGAATTAATCTGTTCGATGGTATAAGTAATCATGGATTGGCAAAAGCCAGGAAATTGAAACTTGATCATGTGAAACAACTGAATGGTGATGTTGCACTCTTCTTTTCAAAAATGGAGCAATAATGTTTACCGGACTGGTGGAAGAAACAGGCGTTATCATCGATATAAGAAACAGAGGAAACGAAATTTCCCTGCAGCTAAGGGCGAGCCTCATTACGAACGATGTGAAAGTTGGCGACAGCATCAATATTAACGGTGCCTGTCAGACGGTGGTTGAGGTGCGCGGTGATATGCTGCTGTTCGATACAGTTCAGGAAACATTGAAGAAAACCACCTTGGGTACTCTTAAAAAAGGTGACAAGGTAAACCTCGAACGGGCTCTTCGTGCAGATTCACGACTCGGAGGGCATTTTGTCCTGGGTCATGTGGATACTACAGGCAAAGTCACGGAGCTTGTAAAATTATCGGGAAGCTACAATTTAAAAGTCTCTTTCGACTCAAAATTTGACAAATATGTAATTCCTGTCGGGTCCATCTGCATCGATGGAGTGAGTCTGACCGTTGCAGAAAAGGGGAGTGGATGGTTAAAAACTGCTATAATCCCTCACACATGGGAGAACACAACTCTTGCATCGCTTAAATCCGGTTCCCACATCAATCTCGAATTTGATGTTTTGGGAAAGTATGTTCTTAATCTGGTAAGCGGGACAAATTACGGGGGCATTTCCATTGAGAAACTTAAAGAATCCGGGTTTGCCTGATACACTATTCCTAAAATTTAAGAAGTTTTGCACTGACCAAAAACTTCTCGCACAAGGTGATAAAATCCTTGTGGCGCTCAGCGGAGGGGCTGATTCAGTACTCCTGCTCCATTTCCTTATTAAACTAAAATCCCTCCATGCCTTGCAACTTGTCGCTGTGCACTTGAACCATCAGCTTAGAGGCGAAGAATCTGTCAGAGACCGTGATTTTTGTGTCGAACTCTGTAACTCGCTGAATGTCGAATTAATCGTGAAGGAACTTCCCGTAAAGGAGTATTCAACAGTACATAAAATTTCGATCGAAATGGCGGCAAGGGATTTACGGTATCAATCGTTGCAAAACCTCCTGACGGAATTGAAATATGACAAAATTGCAACAGGTCATAACCTCGATGATAACGCCGAAACGGTTATTCTCAACTTGATAAAAGGGAAAGGTCTGACAGCAGTCTCCGGTATTCCTGTAAAACGAGATAATCTTGTAAGACCCCTTCTTTCCATCTCAAAGAAAGAAATTGTAAGATATCTGGAAGCAATAAATTCAGGTTTCGTGACTGACAGTTCCAACTTCGAATCCATATACCAAAGAAATCTGATTCGCAACGAAATATTTCCACTGTTCGAGAAAATAAATCCCCGTGCAGGCGAAGCCCTTTTTCGATTCTCGGAAATGATGCACTCGCTCCCTGCATCGATCATCCCAACTGAACCGGTTACTTCCTCACAGGACGGAAAAATCCTTGTGATAGATTTGGCAGCGGTGAAAAAATCAAACGAATTCAATCTCTATAACGAGTTATCAATTAGATTTATTGAACTTTTTAGTTTAAATTTAAAGTTCGAAAATTTTTATACTCTAAACGAATTATTCGAGGCGCAATCGGGCAAAAAGATTTCTTTGGGTAATAACCTGATAGCTGTCAGAACAAGAGACAATGTGCTCGTTTCCGTAAAAAATGAAGAATTTCTTCCGGAAATTGACTTTAATCCCGGGGACACGGTGGAATTTGACAATTTCAGGATTTCCTGCCATTTCAATGAAACCGGTGATTACAACGGTTGTGAATCAAAGCATGTTGAATATATAGACGGCGACAAAGTTGCAGGAAGTCTGACTGTCCGTCCGCCAAAGAAAGGGGAATGGTTCCTGCCGGTAAACGGCAAAGGGAAAAGGAAAGTATCTGATTTTTTTAATGATATCAAGCTGGAACCTTCGAAGAAATGGAGTCACCCCATTGTCTCATCGGGTGATCAAATCGTTTGGATTTGCGGTTTCAGGCTCGATGACCGATTTAAAATAACTAACGAGACAAAAAGAATTTACAAGTTAGAGATCGAAACATATGGATAAGCTGGTTGTTAATAACGAAACATTTGAGATATTTCTTTCTGAAGAAGTTATTCAAAAAAGAATATCTGAACTTGGTGCTCAAATTTCGGAGGACTACAAGGGCAAAGTGCCCATTTTTATCGGTATCCTTAACGGTGCCTTTATGTTTCTTTCTGATTTGTTGAAAAATTTCTGCGGTGAGTGTGAGGTCGATTTCCTCAAACTCTCCAGCTACCATGAGGCTAAAGTCTCTTCAGGCAAAGTGGATTTGTTAAAAGATATCAATGCTGACTTGAACCAAAGAGATATTATAATTGTTGAAGATATAATAGATTCCGGCTTGTCTGCAGAATTTATTATGGCGCACCTCGGAAAGCACAATCCTGCTTCAGTAAGGATTGCGTCACTTCTACTTAAGCCTAAAAGTGTTAAGTATAACATCAGTGTTGATTATGTAGGATTTAATATTCCAAATAATTTTGTAATAGGTTACGGACTCGATCTTGTTCAAAAATACCGCAATCTTAGGGCGGTATATTCAATGGTCGAAGAAGGAAGCAAATAAGGAAATACGACTAAGATGGATCAAAAAAACAAGAATAAGAATAGTAACAAACCTGACGAGAATTTCGACTGGAATAAAATCATGAGGGTGGTTTTCGGCTGGGGGGTAGTTATCATTGCAGCCGTTATTGCCATGCAACTCTTCAAAGGTGAAACAGTCAAATATGTTGAAATACCCTACTATCAGTATGTTAAAATCCTTAATGACAGCCTGATTAAATCGGCTGAAGTGAACATCACTGATTCAAAGGTTCACACTTTTCAGGCGGAACTCAGGGAAAAAGTAAATGTCGGAATTGCTGAAAAAAAAGTGTTGACAGACAAAATAACTGTGAACATTGCCGAACCGGATTTTGAACTCGAGAAGAAAAAATGGGATGAAAAAAAGATTGATCTGACTATTAATCAGCAATCAAATAATTTCATGACAATTCTTATCAGCATGATTCCCTGGATTCTCATCATAGGTCTCTGGTTCTTCTTTATGAGAAGAATGCAGGGCGGTGGTGGAGCCGGTGGTCAGCGCGGTATCTTCAATTTCGGCAAGAGTAAAGCCAAACTGATCAATCAGTCGAACAATAAAGTGACATTTAAAAATGTTGCCGGTGCCGATGAAGCCAAAGTTGAATTGCAGGAAGTTATAGAATTTCTCAAAGAACCTTCAAAATTCCAAAAACTTGGCGGAAAGATTCCACGCGGCGTCCTCCTTTTGGGACCTCCGGGGACAGGTAAGACCCTTCTTGCGAGAGCAGTTGCCGGTGAAGCAGGCGTTCCATTCTTCTCGATTTCAGGTGCTGATTTCGTTGAGATGTTTGTTGGTGTGGGTGCCAGCCGAGTGAGAGACCTGTTTGAGCAGGGAAAGAGAAGTGCCCCATGCATCATATTTATCGATGAGATTGATGCCGTCGGTCGTCACAGAGGTGCCGGCCTTGGTGGCGGTCACGATGAGAGGGAACAGACTTTAAACCAGCTCCTCGTCGAAATGGACGGGTTCGAACAAAACAGCGGCGTCATAATTATAGCAGCCACAAACAGACCAGATGTCCTCGATCCTGCTTTGCTCCGACCGGGAAGGTTTGACAGACAGATTGTTGTTGACAGACCTGATGTTAAGGGAAGAGAAGGCATTCTTAAGGTGCATACCAAGAATACTCCACTGGCGGATGATGTGGAACTTTCAATACTTGCCAAGGGAACACCGGGTCTCGCAGGTGCCGAACTCGCAAACCTCGTAAATGAAGCTTCACTTCTTGCAGCGAGAAAAAACAAATCCAAAGTTGATATGGATGATTTCGAAGAGGCAAAAGATAAAGTCATGATGGGCATGGAGCGGAAGAGCATGATTATCTCCGATGCGGAAAAGAAAACCACCTCATATCATGAGATTGGACATGTTCTTGTTGCAAAAATGATTCCCGAAGCTGATCCTGTGCACAAAGTGACAATTATTCCGCGTGGAAGGGCACTTGGTGTAACGAGTTACCTGCCTGTGGATGAGAAACACACTTATTCAAAATCGTACCTTGAAGCTGTTATTACCTACGCTTTGGGTGGCAGAGCGGCGGAAAAAATAATTTTTAACCACTACACAACTGGTGCCGGAAACGACATTGAGCGTGCGACAAATCTCGCCAGAAAAATGGTTTGTGAGTGGGGTATGAGTGAGACACTCGGACCGCTTAATTATGGTACTAAGCATGAAGAAATTTTCCTCGGAAAGGAAATTCAACAGCACAGGGATTACAGCGAAAAAACTGCCATCGAGATTGATGAGGAGATAAAACGAATCATCAATTCATGTATGGACAGGGCTATGATCATCCTCAAGGATAATATTGAGATGCTCCATAAACTCTCCGCTGAATTGCTCGAAAGAGAAATCCTCGATTCAGATGAAATCGACAAAATTATGAGAGGCGAGGAATTGCCTCCTGTACCAAAAGCTGACAAAAAAGAAGAACTGCCGGACCATGTAAAAGAGATGCTGAAAAGCAGATCAACAGTTGTTAAACCGGCTGATGAATAGTTCTGAACAAACTCAGATAGACTACAAATATGAGATCTATCGTAAGATGATCCATACTTGTAGTCTGTCTATTCCTGTTATTTATTACTTTATTCCAAAAAACACGGGACTGATTATTCTCGGTCTCGTTCTTCTAATCTCCTTGATCGTTGATGTCGGAAGATTTGTAAGCCCGCCGTTCGCCAAATTTGTTTACAAGTTTTTCGGTTCCATTTTTAGAAAGCACGAGCTTGACGAGGGGAAAAAACAACTTTCAGGCGCCACCTGGTTGCTCGGAGCCGCCATACTTTGCATTATTGTCTTCCCGAAGGCAATAGCCATCGTTGCTCTCCTCTTTCTTATCGTTGGTGATACTGTGGCTGCCCTGATCGGCAGGAAGTGGGGCAAAACCCGTTTCCTCAAAAAAAGCCTTGAGGGTACAGGAGCTTTTTTCCTCAGTACAGTTGTCATTGCATTTCTGACACCGAAATTCACCGATTCATGGATCGAAATCGGCATGATTGTCTTTAGTGGCTTTGTCGCTGCTATAGCGGAGAATGTAGCCTCAGGTGTACTCGATGATAATGTAGCCATTCCTCTCTCGACAGGGACTGTCCTGTGGCTTTTATACTGGCTCTTCTTCCCGAATCTGGAACTGGTTCTGAAGAATGTTCCGGTGTAACCTCTTCAGGTTTTATTTCCCCCTCTTTCTGTTCTCTCTTGCTTTAATCAGTTGTAACAACCAGCTACCTGAATCCTCCGGAAAAATTACTGAAATTCAAATAATTACCGATGAGACCGTCACAGGTTCTCAGCAGGAAATTATTGACTCAGTCATCTCATCAGTCTCGCTCGAAGGACTGAACGAACCTTTTTTTGAATCAGTGACCTTTATAAAACAGAACTTCGATAAAACCCCTTCAGGAAAAAATCTCCTAATATTTCTGAGGACTTCCTCCGGTTTAATGGCTCAACGCTTCAAAAACATATTTAGTAATGAAGTAATTTCCGGAGCAGAAACAGGAAGTGAACCTGTCATAATCAGGAAGGATAATTTATTCTACAACGGGCAGACAGTCTGGTTTATGATATATGGAAGGGAGTTTAATCTCGATACCTTCCTGACAGCTTCCTCCGGTACCCTGATCCAAAAAATGAAAGACGATTGCCTGAACATCTCCCGGTCTTCGAAAATCCCTGAAAAATATGAAAAAGAAATTTCAGACTCAATTAAACTTGTTCGTGCGGTTGATATCAGAGTTCCTGTCGGGTTTGAGCCTGTATTGCCGCTTAATCACAAAGGATGGTCCTTAATGAGAAGAGGAGCCGGCACCAAAACCGAAGAATGGATACTGATTGCTGAGATTCCCGACACAGGCTCCCTTAGTGATACTTCACAAATGAGGAATATCAGAGATGCTGTCATTCGCAAGGCGATTGTTTACAGAGATGGTTCTATGATGGAAAGCGGCAGGCTGTTTATGGACTCGACATTAACCAACTCTTTTCGAGGAGACTGGACCACAAGTCCATACCCGATGGCAGGGGTGTTCACGGGAAGAATTCTGAAACAGGGGACTAAAACATTTTATATTGAGGCAGGAATATATTCGCCGGGCAGACCAAAAACTTTGAATCTGCTCCGGCTTGAAAATATGATAAGAAGTGTTCGTTAGAATTACTGTTCTGCTTTGTTCTTGTAAAACAGCTTGAGCAATTCTGAGAAAATTATAACCGAAAATGAAGTGACTGCTGCTGCAATTATTTCACTCGTGGTTACATGTGACAAATCAAACGCATTTCTCAATGGCTCGATGATGAAAATCAATGCAATGATTCCGATCGACGCCAGTATGTTGTAGAGAAGTGTCTTGTTGCTGAAAAATGGAATCGCGAACATCGATCTTGAAACAGACCGGCAGTTGAATCCATTGAAGAATCTCGCTGCAAGCAGGGTAATAAAGAATACTGTTGAAGCTTCTTTCTCAATCAATTTGATATCAGTAATTCCGGCAACATGACCATATTCCATTGAGTATGCGTAGGCAGCAGTGGTAATTATCGCAATCCAAATACTCAGAATTCCAATGGAACGAAGAGCCGGCGTATTCAAAATTCCTTCCTTCGTGTTTCTTGGTTTTCTGTCCATTATTCCCGGCTCGGGTGGTTCTACCCCCAGAGCGATCGCGACAAGTCCATCCATGATAAAGTTAATGAACAGGATCTGTACTGCATTAATGGGAAGGGAATACCCAAGGAAAAAAGTAATAAGGATGCCGAAAACAGTCCCCAGATTACCACTGAGAAGATAAACGAGATATTTCCTGATGTTCTCGAAGATACTTCTCCCTTCCTCGATCGCTGAAACAATTGAGGTGAAGTTGTCGTCCGTCAGGATCATGTCGGCTGCTTCCTTGCTTACATCCGTTCCCGTAATACCCATCGCAACGCCGATATTGGCTTTCTTCAGCGAGGGTGCATCATTGACACCGTCACCTGTCATTGCAACAATATTTCCCTTTTTCATCAGAGATTCAACGATTTTCATCTTGTGAGCAGGGGAGATTCTGGCATAAACATCCGTATTGTCAACGCTGTCCAAAAATTCCTCGTCAGTCAGCTTATCCAGTTCCTGTCCGGATAATGCCCCTCCATGCTTCAGAATACCAAGTTCACGGGCGATTGCTACAGCGGTATCCTTGTGATCACCTGTGATCATGATCGGTCTGATGCCCGCTTTGTCGCAAATTTTAATGGCTTCCTTAACCTCTTCGCGAGGTGGATCGAACATACCCACCAGTCCGAGGAAAATAAGATCATTCTCAATTATATGAATCAGATCCTGCCTGATATCCTCTTTTTCATTCGCTTCTTCTGCAACTGTTTTGAAGGCATCGATATCCAGTTCGACTTTCTTCCCGCAAATCGTCAAAACGCGCAGGGCATCGTCAGCAAATTCCTTGTAATGTTTCTGAATCAGATCGATGTCATCCTGTGTGATCTCACCAATGCCGTCAGCCCTGTAGATATACTTGCAGGAAGCCAGTAACATCTCCAGTGCACCTTTGGAAGAAACCCAAAGCCCCTCCGAAGTCTTGTTCACAGTTGTCATCTTTTTTGTTTCGGATGAAAAAGGAATTTCATACAGGCGGGGATTATTTGAATTAAATGTACTGTTACTAATGCCGGCTTTTTCGGCAACCACAACAATGGCTCCTTCAGTCGGATCGCCGATGATTTCCCACTCGTCATCCTCTTTTACGAGTTTTGTGTCATTGCAGAGTACACCACTCTCCAAAGTATGCTTCAGGGGAAGAGGCAATTCCTTGACTTCAACATCACCTGCAAGAATGCTCCCTTCCGGTTTATACCCGTTTCCGGTTACCTTGTAAACAGTGCCACCCGTAAACATCTTTTTGATGGTCATTGCATCCTGTGTGAGGGTACCAGTCTTGTCGGAACAGATAATATTGGTTGCACCCAGAGTTTCAACCGCGGGAAGTTTTCGTATAAGAGCTTTTCTTTTTACCATTCTTCTCACACCGAGTGCCAGAGAGATGGTAACCACAGCCGGAAGTGCTTCAGGTATCACTGCTACTGCAAGAGCAACACCCCAAATAAACACATCCATGATCTTGTCGGAAGTAAGTGCACCTGAGGAAAAAACCCTGATGAGTTGAAACACTGACATGATGACCGAAAGAGAAATGGCAAAAATTCCGAGTTTTTTCCCAAGCTGGTCAAGATTTACCTGGATTGGTGTCCTTTCATCCTCGGTATTCTGAAGCATTGTGGCTATTTTGCCAAACTCAGTTTCCATTCCGGTAGCGATCACAATCGCAGTCCCTCTTCCGAATGAAATAGCGGTACCTGCAAAAAGAATGTTGTTACGGTCACCAAGAGGGATGTTTTCACCATGAACAGGGTCTGTGTGTTTATCCACCGGTACAGATTCACCGGTCAAAGCAGCTTCCTCAACCTTAAGATTTGCACATTTTATTATCCGTGCATCGGCGGGAATTTTTGCACCCATCGAAATCTTAATTATATCGCCGGGAACCAGTTCTCTTGACGCAATTTCCTGTTCCTTGCCGTTTCTGATTACTATAGCCAGAGGTGCTGCCATCTTCTTTAAAGACTGCAGTGCCTTTCCCGCTCTGAATTCCTGAATGAATCCCAGAACACCGGCAAATATCACGATAATAATGATTGAGATAGCTTCAGTAATTTTTCCAAAGCTCAAAGATACTATTGCTGCCACGAAGAGTATAATGATCAGCAGACTGTTAAATTGCGAGATAAACAGGGCAAGAGGGGAGACTGCTGCCTTTTCTTCTATTTCGTTGTAACCATACTTCGCAATTCTTTCGCTCACTTCCTGAGTTGTCAGACCGTCGGTGTGAGAATTTAGCTTTCTGAGTGTTTCGTCCGATTTAAGAGAATGCCATTGAATGTTGTTCATTATTCACTACCTGATGATTAGAAATGGATAAATTCCGAACCTGAATATAATTTGTAGAAGATTAATAATCGCATAAAAAGAATATTTTCTCTAAATTAGCTTCATGATTTTGGCTTTTACTTCTTGATAATTTTGCTGATATTTACCTATGATAAATTTTAATTTTCAAAAGTATTTATTAGCTTCATTCGTTTTCCTTTTGCTCCTTTTTTCCGGATGCAAATCAAAATTCGAACTTGACGAGAATCTAAGAGGTTTTTCTTTTAAGTTGTTGGATCAGGACGGACAAACCGTGGATTTTCCAACCGACTTTGAGAACAAGGTGGTTGTTGTTGGATTTGTCTTCACACACTGTCCTGATATATGTCCTTTAACAGTAAACAACATGCAATTGGTTCAAAATGAACTGACCGGCAAGGGAGAAACCGACGATGTGGTTTTTGTGGCGATTTCCTTCGATCCGGCAAGAGATACCGTCCCCCTGTTAAAAAAGTTTGCAGCGCTTAGGGAAATAAACGAGAAGAACTTCAGATTCCTTACCGGGGACAGAAAGATAACTGATTCACTCATGTCAACAATGAGAATAGTTGCAGTACCTGAAGATTCGACAATAGTTGACGGCACATTGTCATATTTCTTCACGCATACAGACAGGATATCATTGATAGACAAAAAAGGATTTTTAAGAAAAGAATATTCCGGAAGTAAAGCCAACACTTCCGAAATCGTTGTGGATATTGAAAAACTGAGGTAAAAATGTTTAAATTAGTCACAAGTCTTTTGTTAATCACTGCACTTGCTCCCAAAATTGATGTTTCATCCAACTGGATACGACCCAATTCCAAGGGCACCAATACAGCAGTATATGCCAAAATCACTAATAAAAGCGATAAAGCTGATACGCTCTATGCAGTCGAATCCGATCTCGCGAAAGTGACAGAGATTCACGAATCATTTGATGATAACGGCAAAACCGGAATGCGAAAAGTCGATTTCATTGTAATTCCTGCAAAGAAGACCATTGAGTTGAAACCCGGCGGGATGCACATAATGCTGATCAAACTGAACAAAGACATTGCAAAAGGAAAGAAGTACTCTTTGACATACAAATTCAAAAGAGCAGGTAAAGTAAAAGTCAGTGCCGTGGCATCAGATAAAGCTCCTGCAAAGAATACCAAACCAAGCAAAAAGAAAAAATAGAATCCCGAGGTACCCCTTCTCATGCAATGAGGACAGGTACCCAAATCCCGCAAACTTTATGATGGGGGGCTATAGCTCAGTTGGTAGAGCGTTTCGTTCGCAATGAAAAGGCCCGGGGTTCGAATCCCCGTAGCTCCACACCCTTATCTCATATCGTTTTCCCGTCTGTAGGAATTCAGTTCGACTGATAGAGATTCCAGCGCAGATTCAATTCTCTGAAGACGCAGATTAAATATTTCATTGTCTCTCATCAAGACAGTGAAATCCCGTCTTAAAAGTTTGAATTCGTTTGGGATCGAAATCACCTCCGCATCCATGTTTTCCGAATTTCCCGTCATTAACCACTCGACATCACACCCTATCTCGCGCAACCTGTTCTGCATCGTGTTACCGGGAATGCTTTTGCCTGTTGCATATTGCGACAATGTGCTTGAAGTTACTCCGAGTTGTCTCGCCAACAACTTCAGACTACCAAACTTCATGTGCGCATAATACCGTAATCTGTCAGCTATCTCCTTTTTTGTGCTATCACATAACATATCCTGCCTCATTTGTATTTTTCACCATTAATTAAGTTAGTATCTTTGATTATATACTATTTCACATCTAATATGACTGAAAATTACAAAAAAAATTTCAAATTATCTGCATACTATTTTTATTTTGCAAAAATATTTTCTGCTTTCTGATTGTTACGGATTCAGTATCCGCTATAAATTCAGTGAACTGGCGCCATTTGCCTTCCAAAATTTCCACTCATGGAGAGAAATATGAATCAGGTACTCTCTATCAACAATAATTGGATAAAAATTCCTAAATTGCATAATCAAATTATTATTATAAATAAATGAAGAAAACATGCGATACCTAATATTATCCTTACTTTTTACTATTAACCTATTTTCTCAAAACTGGTCAGAAATGAAGGGAGTGTTTAATCCTACAGGCCTGTTAATGAAGCATTTCACTGCACCGTTTTTCATTGACTATGACAACGACGGAGACAAAGACTTAAGTCTGTGTTACCTTGGCAGTGATGCCAGATTTTACCGTAATGATCCGGTAAACGGCAAACCTCATTTTACAGAGGACACTGTCTATCTCGCACAAATTGCTCTTTTGGATCCTACAAACAGCTATTCATATGGTGTTTTTGTGGATCTGAATGGTGATGGTAAAATGGATTTTGTAACAGGAGGATTCAGAGGATTTACCTGTTTTCTAAATTTTGGCACAATATCAGCTCCGGAATGGGTGAAAAAGGACTCAATTTTTATTAATGTGAACAATCTGATTGGGACTGATGCCAAACCTGAATTTGGTGACCTTGATGGAGATGGTGATTTTGATCTTTTAGCCGGAATAGGGGAGTCGCTTCTTGGTGGACCAACCCCGGGACTTACTCTTGGTTTCAGGAATATCGGCACTCCGACAGAGCCTGTATTCGAACAGTATCAGGCATTTGTTGCCGGAATTCCGGACATAGGAAGAAATTCCTACCCAAGACTTGCAGATTTGAATAATGACGGGAAACTTGATCTTTTGCTTGGCAGGGATCTGGCTTCTTTTCTTTATTACAGAAACAGCGGTACAGTGAATGCACCCGTTTGGACAGGCGTTGCTGATGTTTTTACGACCGAAACTTCCCACTACTGGAAGAATCCTGACCTTGTGGATATCGATAACGATGGTGATCGCGACCTCATCTACGGGACTGATGATGGCAACATTTTAATGTATCAAAATAATGGTACCCTGACATCACCTGTCTTTGCATATAATGGTACATATTTCCCCGTGGTTAAGGTGTCCGGCAACTCAACAGCATCCCTCGCAGATTTTGATAATGATGGCGATTTTGATTTGATAACAGGAACTTCCACAGGACAGATCAGACTCGTGCAAAACAATGGTACTAAATTTGCTCCCCAGTTTGCCCTGACCTCCGGTAATTACGGGAATATGTCAACTTCCTCGTATTCGATACCGAGATTTGCTGACTTCGACAAAGATGGAGATTATGATGTGGTTACCGGTGCCACCGATGGAAAAGTTTACCTCTATTTAAATAATAACGGCAGTTTCACACAGGCTAACTGGTTTTCAGCAGTTGACATTGGTTGGACGAGCGTTCCGGCACCCGTCGATTTGGATGGAGACGGAGACATGGACCTTCTTGTCGGAGCTGAAACAGCATCAAATGTAGTTTTTATGGAGAATGTCGGAAACAACACCTTTACCTCCAATCCTTCGATGATAGCCGGGATCAACTTTGGATCTTACAACCGTCCCTCGTTCGGTGATGTTGACAATGACGGTGATTACGATCTCATAATAGGGAGCCTCTGGGGAGACCTTAAGTATTATGAAAACTCCGGAACTGCAACTGCACCTGTCTGGACCAACAACAGTACTCTGGTTGCAGGAATTGAGATGGATCAAAATTCCACACCATATTTTGCTGATATCGATGGAGACACAAAAAAGGATCTGATAATCGGAGATTCGGATGGAAACTTCTTCGCATACAAAAATCTTTTTGCACCTGTTTCAGTGAATGACGTCACCCCTGTACCAAATACATTCACGATCTCAAATGCATATCCCAATCCGTTTAATAATATGGCGAAAATACAGATTTCATTTGCGGATGCAGGAGAGTATACCATTCAAATTACCGGAATTACAGGCGAAGTGATCTCAAGGAAAGTAATGAATGTATCTCAAGCCGGAGCGGTTGACTATTCGATTGATTTTTCGGAACTTTCAGTACCCTCGGGTGTTTATCTGTTTTCAGTTTCAAACAGCAAAACTTCCGGAGTGGTTAAAATAGTTTATCTGAAATAGATAACACTGCAAACTGATAATTTAGATCTCAATAAAAAAGGCTGCCGAAACCCGACAGCCTTTTCTTTTGCAATTCATCCTTCGCTATTCAGCCTTCTGACTTCATCCTTCGCTATTCATCCTTCACCATTCATTCCTCAGCCTTCGTAATTCATCCCTCTTCTCTCATCCTTCTGAATGCGTAGAAGAACTGTTTTACATAATTTGAGGGGAAAAACTCAGACAATCCGTAATATTTTGGTTTTTCGCCATCAGGGAAGAAAGCAGACCCAAAAAGATAATCCCAGAAAGCAAACTTGGTTGCATAATTGGTGTTATAGGCTTCCTCGTGTTTGTCTGAATGGTGCCAGCGGTGCATTTCAGGTCCGTTAATTATGTAGTGGAGTTTCCCGGTGTGGACATCGAGATTCGCATGAATCCACATTCCCCAGACAGCGGAAATACACCCTTTAATAATGGCAGCCTCAGCAGGAGCGCCCAACAGAATGAAAGGGGCAAACTCAACAGTCTGGTTGATCAGGATTTCCAGAGCATGTGACCGGGAGCCCGACAACCAGTCAACCTCCTTCGTCGAGTGATGAGCCTCATGCAGTCTCCACAAATATTTGTTGTTGTGCATCCACCTGTGGAACCAGTAGATATAGAAATCGTGAAAGAAGAGGGAGCCGAGTACGATAATCCACACCGGCACATCCGTAAGAAGCTGGTATCTTTGGATGCCGGTCTGACTGTCGATAAACTTAATTAATTCACCGATGACAAGTCCCAAAACATACGACTGAACAATGGTGTAAAGAACAAGATCGTTGAAAAATCCCTCACGAAGGAGCTTTTGCCCTTTTGTGTAGGGAAATTTTTTTTCGAGAAGTATGAGGGTTATGGCGAAGATGACGATTATCGAACCTGTTACAACAGTCGCTGTGTCAAGATTTAGCAGGTAATTTTTTATGAAATTTATGATGATTTCCAAAACAGACTCTCCTACAATACTCTTCTCAGTTTTTTCCTTGGACCTTTTTCGCTCTCATAAACTTTTTTGATACCGTCACCCAGAGCTGTCTCGATATCTCTGATATTGGCGACAAGCTTCGCAAATCCTCCGACTTCTACTGAAGCAGCCTGATCAGAGCCCCACATTGCCCTGTCGAGGGTAATATGTCGTTCTACAAAAGCTGCACCCATTGCAACAGCAGCCTCGGTTGGTGCCAGACCCGTCTCGTGACCTGAGTAACCAATTACAGTGTGAGGGTACATGGTTTTGAGAGTTAAAATCATCTTCAGGTTTAGTTCCTCAAGTGGACAAGGATAAGTTGAAGTAGCGTGAGCCAGTAAAAGATTTTCAATATCAAAAACTTCAACGGCTTCTTCAATTTCATCTATCGTCGACATTCCTGTAGACAAAATACATGGTTTTGCCAAATTTACATGTTTTTTTAACAGATTATGGTCAGTCAGGGAAGCAGATGCGATTTTATAAAGTGAGGGATTGAACTCTTCAATAAAATCGACAGCATCTTCATCCCAGCACGAAGCGAACCACTCAATTCCTTTTGCCCTGCAATGTTCTGCTATTTCTCCAAACTGGTCGGGTGTAAACTCCATTCTGTGACGGTAATCGATATAGGTCATTCTGCCCCATGGAGTGTCTCTCTCGATATTCCACTGATCCCTGGGTACACAAATTTCGGGAGTCCGCTTCTGAAATTTGACTGCGTCGCATCCTGCATTTGCAGCTCCGTCTATCAGTTTTTTAGCAATTTCAACTGATCCATTATGATTGATGCCAATCTCGGCAATCACAAAACAAGGTTGTCCGTCACCAATAAATCGATTACCAACCTTAATTAATCTTTCATTTCTCAAAAAAAACCTCTTATATATAAGAATTTGGTCCGCTTAACTTGTAAAATACCTGTTCAAACCCGATTGGTTAATAATTCTGCCTGAGATGGATTATCAGTTCGGCAAAATCTCTAAAGGCACCATAACCCGCATTCACTGAACAGACATAATCAACAAGGGATCTGATATACGGCATTCCATCGGCAGGGGAAGCCGTGAAAGCTGCCTCTTCAATAATGCCGATATCGTTGTAATCGTCTCCAATGAATGCTATTTCTTCCGGTGAAAAATTTCCTGAAGCAATAATTTCCCGGAAGACTGATTTTTTGTCTTTTATTCCAGGGAAATAGTGAACGATTTTCAGTTTTTCCGCCCGTTTCGTGACAGCCGGCGAGTTTTCACCGGTCATGATACCTGTATCAACTCCACACTCAGTGCGCAGTCTTTCGACTCCCATTCCGTCCCTGATGGAAAACCTTTTCATCGCTTCCCCTTCTGCGGAATAAAAAACCCCAGTATCGGTAAGAACTCCGTCAACATCAGTGATGATTATTTTTAATTTTTTTGCTTTTAAGACTGCCTCATCGAGAGGAATCTTAAGTCCTGACAAATCTACCATATTGTGAATCCTCCATCAACCACAAGGTTGGCTCCTGTCATGTAAGAGGAGGAATCTGATGCGAGGAAAACAAGCGCCCCCATGTAATCATCAGGTTGAGCCATCCTTTTTAATGGTGTGCGTTTTGAATATTCATTTATAAAATACTCATCCTGATTGTTCTCGACTCCGCCGGGCGTGAGAGTGTTTACCCTGACCCCCTTTTCACCCCAATAGGCGGCGAGATATTTTGTGAATGAGATTACCGCTCCTTTGGTTACAGGATAGGCAGGAGTTTTATAGAATTTCTGAACTCCTTCAGAATCTATATACAGGTCCTGATTGGGAGCAACAACCCCGTAAGTTGAAGCGACATTTATAATGCTGCCTTTACCTGCATCTGCCATCACTTTACCAATAATTTGAGAACAAAGAAACATACCGGTGACATTTACAGTCAGGGACTTGTTCCACAGGTCAAGAGGGTAGTTCTCAAATTTGGATTGCTCAAAAAGTGCTGCGGGATCTTCAAATTTGTCGTTAATTGCAGCATTATTGACGAGAATGTCGATTCTTCCCAATCTTTCCAAAGTGAAATCACGCAGATTCTCTATTTCCTTTGGAGAAGTAATGTCTGCTCCGAAACCAATTACTTTTGTCGAGTCATTGTCAGGGGAGATTTCCCGTGCAAACTCTTCACATTGCGCACCATTTATATCGGTGACCACAACATTCGCTCCAGCATTTATAAGAGCCCGGCAGTGATTTTTTCCGATCAGTCCGAGTGAACCTGTTACAATTGCAACCTTTCCGGACAGGCTAAATATATTTTCCATTTTAACCTATATTCCTGGGTTTCATATTGAAATTCGATGTTTTACGGAAGACAGGTCCGACTGGTTCACCGCGAAGCAATTCCTTAACATTGCCATCCTGAACTGCTTTTTTTAATATGGGGAGCACTTCTCTGTAGCAGGCAATCACATGTTCTATGTCCTCATCAGTGAGTGAAAAACTTACATTGTGGAATCCGCCCCAGAGCACTCCTCTCTTTATCATTTCCTGCTGAACAAGTGATTTCATTTCAAGGGGATTTCCGGCGGAGGCGTCAAACGACATAATGGTTCTGCAGTCGAATCCTGAACATGAAGTGTAATTCATTCCGAGTTCCGCGGCAATTTTATTATAGCCATCCTTCAGTTTTCTTCCTTTTTCTGCTATTACACCCTGCACATTGTTCTTCTTCATGAACTCAATCGTAGCTTTGGTTGCGGCTAACGAGAGGGCTTCACCACCAAAAGTCGTGAAGAAAAACACATCCTTGTCAAGCAGTGCCATAATGTCCTTCCTGCCTGTCAGGATGCCGATTGGCATTCCATTTGCAACTGCCTTTGAGAAGAGAGCGAGGTCCGCCCTTACTCCAAAATACTCCTGTGCACCTCCGAGGGCTACGCGAAATCCTGTCCACATTTCATCGAAAACAAGAAGTATCCCTTTTTCATCACAGATTCTTCTTAGTTCCTGAAGAAAATTATCTCTTGGTTCCTGAAAAACGAAAGGCTCAAGGATAATGCATGCGACATCTTCATCGATCGAATCGATTACCGATTGGATGTCGTTGTAATTGATTGTAAAACTCATATCCTCAATTACTTTAGGAATACCTGCGTTGCGATCGGTGACAGAAATATACCAGTCGTGCCACCCGTGATATCCACAACAGAGGATTTTATTCTTTTTTGTAAAAGCTCTTGCCAGGCGAACAGCAGCACTTACCACATCGGCACCAGTCTTGCTGTATCTCACCGATTCAGTATTTGGCACCACTTCTCTAATCAATTCTGCGACTTCAACTTCCAACGGATGCATCAATGAGAAGGTGATGCCGTCTTCCAGTTGATCTTTTATCGCCTGATCAATTTCAGGGATGGCGTAACCGAGAGAGAGAGGACCGATAGCCATATTCAGATCAATATACTCGTTTCCATCCACATCCCAGACATGGGCGTTTTTACCTCTTTTCAGATATTTGGGTGCGACACCGTTTACATATTGTGCGGGTCCTTTTGCCAGAGTCTGAGTGAAGGCAGGGATAAGCCCCTTCGATCTCTCATAAAGTTTATTCGACTCGGAGATGTCAGGATAATTCTCGTTAAACGCTATTTTATTGCTCATTCAAATACTTTCTTGTTTTTCTAACTACTATAAAATTTTGGTCTGTTCACTGGAAATTGTATGGAGTTCGTTGAGGTGGTGCCTGTACCAGTTTACTCCCGCAAATTTGCTGTTTATTGCAGCGATTGAGGGTTTTCTATCGAGCAGATTTAGAATATCAATCATGGAAAAATGGTAATCCGGCGACCAAAGCTCGTCGTACACCGTTTTGATAAACAGGTAATCCTCTTCATAATCAATGGTCCATCTGTGGGACATTGAGTAGTCATAACCAGTCTCCCAGGTGACATTACCGATTTTGAAAAGGTGAGGATTTTCCCAAAGATAGGGGGTGGTGTGTTCTCTTTCAAAATCTTTGGTTGCCTCCCGGTCAGCTTTTCGTAGAGCATCAATTTTCATGATCTCCACATCATTTCCATCAGGATAAGTTGCAGGATGGAGATTGGAAAGATAATCATAACCGGCACCGTCTCTAAAAAATTCAGTAACAACCCGTCCTATAACCCCTGTATCAATCAGCGGGACATCTGAAGGAATCTTGATTACGAATTCTGCACCAATCGTTTCGGCAGCACCAAGATGCCTTTGAAGCAGATCATTCAAACTCCCGCGATAACATCTGATTCCTTCACTTTTACAAAAATTTTCCACAGGATCATCGGATGAATCTGTTGAGGTAGCAATTATTACACTTCCTTTAAGTACCGAGGCATTTACTCTTTCGTACAATCTTTGTAGCAGGGGTTTCCCCGCCAAAGAAAGCATCACTTTATACGGAAGGCGGGTAGATGACATTCTCGCTTGAATAACAGTGGCGATTTTTTCAACAGGTATCAATCTAAAATTTCTCTCTTGTGGAAAGTGAACGGTTTAACCGGGTTTCTGAAATCGATTTCGATTTGTCTGTAAAGTTGATTTTGGAGGATGTTGTGCCCCCATTATTGCTTCCTTTCACTTCATCGAGTGACATTTCAAGCAGTGACATACCAACCTGAGCTATCGATCTTGCTGAAGTACCTTTGTTTTGGAGCGGCAGCATCTTTTTGAGGTCTTCTATGTTGAAGTATGAGTGAACTTCCTTGCCAAGTGCCAATCCGACATATGAACATGAAGAGTACTGCGTAACCAGCACATCAGCATTTGCTATCATCTCATTGATGTTACCTGTCGGATAGATTATTGCATCAGGGGCAAGTGCTTTGATCTCAGCGGTTGCCCTCTCCACTTTTTCGTTCGGATGAAGTTTAAATATCAATTGTCTGCCACCGGCTATTTTGATTGCTTCTTTTATAAACTTTATACGGTTCTCCAATTTGAGAGTTTCTCTTGCATCGGATGTGGCGACAAGAACGAAATTTTTATGAGGAAATTCGTTCCGCAGGAACTGTTCACAATTATCAAAATTGGGAATGCCGGTAACGACCAGTTTTTCTTTTTTTATTCCTTTTTTGATGAAGTGTTCCTTGTATCCTTCAGATGCCACACAAAAGCGGTCGTACAAATCAGAGAGTCCTGTGGTTGAAGTGCTGGCAGCGTACCGGGGGAATCCAAGATATTTTACGAGGTAATACATAATGTTTTCCGGGTCTGTCATACCTTCCTGAACGAGAATTACTCTCGAATTTTTAATGTTTTTCGGGAAGATCAAATCCTGACAGGTGAAAACGAGGTCATATTTTCTCTGCAAACCCCGGTAGTCGATTTTAAGATTGTTCTCTTCAAGGTACCTCATTGTTGTTTCGAAGAATTTACCTCCAAGGATTGAGAAATCGAGAATTCCTGCCCGTCTTAACAAATGGATGTAACCGTCACCGTAGTAGGGTGAAAAATAGAGGTCGTCGTTCTCAAAATGCTTTGAAATCTCGTGCATCATTGTGGTCTGGTTAAGAGAGCCGCCAATGAAAAGAATATTTCGTTTTTTTGCTTCAGTTTGATTTTGTAGCAATATATAAATCGTATTAAATTGTAAATTTGCAGATTCAAAATTAACGATAAATGAATTGTAAATCAATTACCACTTTCAAACATAACGATAAAATAACACACCGAGAAAACAGAAAATGAAACCTGCCAGACTTCAAGAAAATGACCTGATTGCTTTAATCACTCCCGCATCCTCTCCTTCAAAAATGAGCCGGGTGGCAGAGGGGATTAAATTTCTGAATGAGAAGGGATACAGAACGGTCATGTTACCCAACTGCATGAAGCAAAATGGATATCTCGCAGGAAGTGATGAGGAAAGAATTGACGACATTCATCGTGCTTTTTCGAATGAAGAAATAAAAGCCATAATCTCTTTAAGAGGCGGGTATGGTGCTGGCAGGTTACTTCACGGAGTTGACTATTCAATCATCCGGTCAAACCCCAAGATATTTTGCGGATACAGCGATCTGACCACACTTCAAATGGCGATTCTTGTAAAAACTGGTCTGGTATCGTTCGCAGCACCAATGGCAGCAGTCGATTTTGCGGGTGAAACAAGCGAATATACTTTGAAAAGTTTTTTTGACATAGTTGAAGCCGGGAAAAGCGGGGAAGTGATCCCACCAAACGGGACTGCCATGTCAGGAAACCGGAAGGGCGCGGCATGCGGAAAGATTTACGGTGGCAATCTCGCCGTTTATTGCTCCATGCTGGGAAGTGAATATTTACCGGATCCAACCGGTAAAATTTTCTTTTTTGAGGATGTTTCAGAACCTCCCTACAGGATCGACCGTTTTCTGAATCAACTCTTTCTAAACGGATATTTCGAAAAAGCGGCAGGATTTATTTTTGGTCAGTTTACTGACGGAGATCCCGGAGACGGACCAACACTTACCCAGTCAGAGGTATTTGAGCATTACATTTCTAATATTAACAAGCCGGTGATAACCAATTTCCCGTTTGGTCATGTAAAGGATCTTTACACAATACCTTTCGGGATTGAAGTGGAGATAGATTCAGACTCGGGTCTCGTTGTTTATAAGGAGAGTGCCGTCAGCTAAGTTGTCAGATTTTTGTTTCTCGTAACCACCATTTCGCTGAGGGAGTTCTTGTATTTGATGATTTTTTGCAACAGAGAGCTGTCGGATGTTGCGAGTATCTGAGCAGCGAGAATTCCTGCATTTTTTGCCTGATCTATTGCAACAGTAGCCACGGGCACTCCACCGGGCATTTGAACAATCGACATCAGTGAATCGAGTCCGTCAAGCGATTTTAATTTTACAGGTACGCCGATAACAGGAAGCGGGGAATAAGCCGCGGTCATACCCGGAAGGTGTGCTGCGCCACCTGCACCTGCAATAATCACCTTAATACCCCTAAGATGAGCATTAGAAGCGTATTCTGCCATTAATTCCGGAGTTCTGTGTGCGGATACGATATTGATCTCATACTCTATCCCAAAAATTTCGAGAACAGTAGCAGCTTCTTTCATGACCGGAAGGTCAGAATCGCTGCCCATTATAATACCTACGAGTGGTGCGGCTGATTTTGTCATTTAAGGCTTTCCAATTTTAATTTTGTTTTCGAGTTTTTCGAGTTCAAGTCGTGTTCGGGCAATATTCTCTCCAGTTTTGGTAAGATGGCCCATTTTTCTTCCTTTTCGTGATTCCGACTTGCCATAAAAGTGGAGATGAACTGATGAATCAAATAAAATTTCGTCGTAGTTGAATATCCTACCCTCACCATCCGCTTTTCCGAGAGTATTCACCATCACCGCACAATTCTTCAACAGCGAAGTGTTTCCCAAAGGGAGCTCAAGGATGGCTCTGATGTGATTTTCAAATTGTGATGTTACACATCCTTCTATTGAATAGTGCCCTGAATTGTGAGGTCTGGGAGCTATTTCATTTATATAAATTTCGTTAGCCTCTGTCAGAAAAAGCTCGACACCAAATATACCTTTTCCGTGGACACTTCTTATGGCATTCACCGCTGTATCCAAAATCCGCGATTCCGTCGCCTTGCTTATCTCTGCCGGAGCGAGTACGAATTTGCAGATGTGATTTTCCTGAATGGTTTCAACAACAGGATAGACCGCAACTTCATGAGTATTTATTGCAACCATTACTGCAAGTTCCTTGGAAAACCGTATGACTTCTTCAGCCATTACTGCCGAGTGTCTTGAAGAAAGTTTCTTCATCCCCTCAAGAAAATCCTGTTCGGTCCTGACAAAGTGGTTCCCGTAACCATCATATCCCATCTTTCTTGATTTCAGGATGAATTCAGAACCAAAAACAGAGTTCAGGTCTGAATAATTATCTGAATCTGAAACAGGTAGAAAACGGGGGACAGGCAGACCTGCAGCCTGAAAAGTCATTTTCTGAGTAAGTTTGTCTTGAATAAGTCCAATCGTCTCCGGAGTCGGATATACTTCTTTCCCCAGTGATTTTAAAAACCGTAACCTGTCGGGGTTAATGAATTCATTTTCCAAAGTTATAATATCGCAGGCATCAGCGAAATTGCTTAGAGCTGCGTCATCATCTATCGATCCTGCAAAGTCCAGTTTTGTCATCATACCAGCAGGAGAGTCAAGTTTGGCATCATACACAGCAACTTTAAAGCCGAGTCTGTATGCTGCCATGGCAGACATTCGTGCGAGCTGACCACCACCCAAAAAACCTATTGTATACACTTCCGGCTATCTCCAGTCAATTTTATGCAATTTTTTTTCATCATCAATTTCAACAATTATACATCCTTCAAGGTCAGTTCGTAAAATCGAACATCCCGAATTCTCAAGCCTTTCTATTACAAGGGGGTGTGGAAGATTATACCTGTTCGCTACACCGGCGCTGATTATTGCAACCTTTGGTCTTACTGCATCCAGGAAGAGATTCGTCGTTGCTGAATTGCTGCCGTGGTGACTAACTTTTAACAAATCACAATTCAAATTTATATTATTTTTGATTAACTTCCTTTCTCCAACTCTGTCAAGATCACCCGTAAACAACATTTTTAAGTTATTCACAGAAATACTTAAAACCATGCTTCTTCGGTTGCTTTCACTGTTTTCATCCAAAGAATCAGTGTGGATCAGTGATTTTATGGTGAATTCACCTGTTCTAAGAATTTCTCCCTCTCTAAAAACTGTCGGAGTAATAAATTTTGAAAAGAGTGCAAAAAGCGACAGAGCAGAAATGTCAGATGAATCGGGAGGGGGCAGGAACAGTTTTTTTATTATACCCTGCCTCAGAAGGGTCACCATTCCTCCGGCATGATCGGTATCGTAGTGGGAGATAAAAGCAATGTCGATTGAGTCGACTCCCAGTCGTTTGAGTGTGGGGAAAACCGTTGATTTTCCTGCATCATACCGTTCAGTAAGAACACCTGCATCTATCAGAACCGTTTTTCCTGATTTGTCTTTAAGGAGATAACAATCGCCCTGACCGGTGTCTATTGCCACCAGGTGTGACGCGGTTTTGCTTAACCCTGTGGCTGCAAATGCAGAGTGAGTAAAAACCATTATGAGTAAGGAAATTATGACAGATGACAACCTCCATTTCAGATCCCTTTTTCTTGAAAAGATCATAATCAGGACGAAAATCAAGAGATAAAAGACAATTCCTTCTTCAAATGAAAAATTTTGCAGTTCCATTTTGCCCCAATTTGTATCTTTTAAGGCGAGGATTGTAATATTCAAGAGCTTATTGAGCAGCCCGGAAACTGAAGCAAAGAGGCCCGCCAAAGAAGCGGAAAAAACGGAAACAAACAGTGTCAATAGGCCATTTAGTAACATAACCGAGGATACCGGAACAGCCACAATATTTGCGGGTAACGAGAGGAAGGTAATCTTTCCGAAGTAAATGAGTAAAAACGGTAACATCCCAAGTTGAACGAAAAAAGTCACAATCACGAGTTCTGATAAATTTCTGAAAACAAATGAATCAAAAAACGAGTGTGCTTTTCTATAGACCTCCTCCTTTTTTGATTTAAGAATTGAGCTTAGGGAAAATCTGAAAGATGAGTAGATTGATTCTGCAATAAAAAGGCTTGCCACGGCGGCGGCTGAAAGTTGAAAACTGGTGCTGAAAAGATCCTGAGGATTAAGCAGCAGAATTATAAAAACAGAGATTGCAAGGGTATTCCATCGGTTTGTCGGTCGTCCGGAAAATTTTAAAATGGAGTGGACTGAGAACATTATCACCGCCCTTAACACGGTAACCTGAAATTGAGTGAGCATAAGGAAAAGAAACAATATTATCAAGCGGGCAATTATATCGAACCATCTGCTGCGGGGTTTTATTTTTTGAAAGAGAAGTAGCGTTAAAAGATAAATGATACCGACATTGAAACCAGAAACCGCCAGAATATGAGCAATTCCGGTATCGATGTAAGTATTAACTGTCTCTTCATCGATTTCGCTCCTGTCAGCAATGATCAACCCTTTTAGAATGGCAGCAGTTGCGGGATCATGCAGTGAGTCGAGTATTTCGGCAATACTTTTTCTCAGATCGAAGATGTTTCCGGTTATAAAATCCTTTTCTCCTGAAATTTCAATTACTGAGTCGGAATAAACTGAGAAAGTTCCGGAAATCATTTCATTCTTCAGATATGCAGCATAATCAAATCCACCAGGGTTTCGTTTACCCTGTGGAAGAGTAAATGTGCCAAATAGATGGACATTTCTGCCGGGTTTGAGATTTTGTTTCACATAGTTAAAGACTTCCGGTTCTGCATCTCTTATTTTAAATATAAGTTTGGGAGCAGGGTCGTAAGTATGAGAGACTCTTTTTTTGTTTTTCTTCCCATTTTGATTAAATTGTGATGAATCGAAACTTGCTGATGTTACCTCACCGGTGAAAATGAAGTTTTCCCTGTTCATCTCTCTCACTTCATTAATTTTTGCATACACCTCCATACCCGATTTTCTTGGTGTGTTAAACGGGTTCAACATAAGCGAATCATTGGAAATCTTTAATGCTGAGATACCAAACCCGAATCCCGACAGGAATGCAAAAAGCAATACGATTTTTTCAAGATTTCTTAACTTAAGAAGGAAAAAAAGTGTGGTTGAAATGACAAAAAGAGGAATTGAGAACCAGAGGGGGAAAGGTGAAACATTTGCGATTATTATCCCAAAACAAAGTGTTATTGTGAAAGGGATAGCCGGAAAATATTTTATATCATCAAGACTCAGTTTTTTCATTTTCTTTCAATTTTCGAAAGATGAAAGGGGTTATATCAGACAGGTTTTTTATTTCATTTTGTGCATCTGAGGCATATTTTCCGGAGGCGATGAACATCGCCGGATTCTTTGTATGTGTCTTTATCGAGATGTCTTCGAAGTTTCCATGATCTGAGCAGACAAGAAGGGTATCGTTTTCATTGTCGAGATTCATCAGGAGGTGCAGCAGAAACCTGTCGATAATTTCACATATTTCTTCGATCTTTCCATCATATCTCCGGTGACCGGCATAGTCAGTGAGATAGTATTCGAAAACAGAAATGTCCGCTTTTCGCGAATTTCTTAAAAATATCTTTCCTGCTTCTTCCGGAGTGATTTCAGGCAGTTTTGAACCAAGTTTTTGCCTCCAGCGATAGTTTGTTACTTCGGCGGTAAGTGCTTGTTTATCATATACTTGTCTTGAATTGTTGAATGCTCTTTCTGAGGAGATCATACAGTGAGCAGTTACATTCAACCGTTTTGGCTTCTTACGCAAATAGTTAAAAAACGGACGGGGATATGCGTTCAGAAATTTGAAATTATAGCCATTGGAGATGGCATTTTTGAACAGATTTGACTCATAAATTCTGTCGACTTGAGACAGAGGTGCATAAGGACCAAAGTGACCTCCAAATGATTCTATGGCGTCATATCCACCAAAAATGGAAAGTTGTCCGGTTCCACTCTGTGGAAAACCGGGGTATCCATGAGAAGCATCCACGGGGAACAGCGCCGCTCTACCTGCTGACAAAGGCACATTCTCCAAATGTGGTATTTGGGTGAAAAATTCAGAAAAGACTTTGAAGGGATAAGAGAAAAATGGATTTTTGTCGAGATCCGGTTCACCAATGCCCACACCATCGATGAAAAACAGTAAAATTGACCCGTTACATTTTTTTCCGTCCATTTTACTTCGATTCAACAATCAGGGTCACAGGACCGTCGTTAATTATTTTTACCGTCATCATGGCAGCAAACACACCTGTTTTTACTTTTTCACTTCCCAGGTTTTGTCTCATTCTTTCAACGAATGCTTCATAAAGAGTATTTGCGACATCAGGTTTTGCTGCTTTTGTGAAATTTGGACGGTTACCTTTTGCGGTCTCACCATACAGCGTAAATTGAGAGATAATGAGCACCTCACCCTGTGTTTCTTTTATGGAGATGTTCATTTTACCCTCTGAATCCTCGAAAATACGGAGGTTGGAGCATTTATCGGCGGTGAAGAGAACATCACTTGGCGTGTCTCCTTCCTTTACACCCAACAGAATCACCATACCCGGTCCTGTTTCTGCCGTATAGGCAGGTTCTTCGATATAAACTCCGGCTTCCGAGACTCTTTGCACGAGTGCTATCATTTTGATTTTACCCCTCTGATAAACCGGCTGATGCGATTATAATCCTTGTAGATCTCGATAGCCGAGTAACCTTCGCTCTCCATCATTTCCTTCAGCAAAGTGTCCTGTCCAAGCGCCATCTCGAGATATACTTTCCCGTTCATTTTGAGAATCTCTCCGGCGTTTTTAATAATTTCCGAGTGAAACTTGTAACCATCTGAAAAATCTGTAACAGCTATCGAAGGCTCGTATCGAAGCACTTCTTCTTGTACCGTTTTGTAGTCAAGTTCCGATACATACGGCGGGTTTGAGATGACAAGATCGAAAATCCGGTTCGGTTCTCCACTGTAGTGGAAAAAATCAAACATATCGGAGTTGATAAAGGAGATGTTTTCCACACCGTTGTCGACTGCATTTTTTTTTGCGATCTGAATTGACTCATTGCTGATCTCCAAAGCGGTAACTTCAGAACCGGGGAGTGATCTGGCAAGCGCAATCGAAATGTTGCCACTTCCACAACCCAGATCGAGTATTTTCAGGTTTGGAATATCTTTGTTTTCGTTGACGATGATCTCGACGAGGAGTTCGGTCTCCTGTCTGGGGATCAGTACTGCGGGGGTAACTGTGAGATTTAATCCGAAAAATTCAACATTTCCGACAATGTACTGAAGCGGTTCAAATTTAATTCGCCTCCTGATAAAATCCCTGTATTTTTCCAGTTCATTCTCCTTAAGAGGACGGTCGAACATAAGATACAGGTCTAGTCTTCTGCAATTCAAAACATTTGCCATTAACAGATCGGCATTCAGTCTTGGCGATTCAATACCTTTTTCGTTTAAAAAAGTGGTGGATTTGTCTAAAATTTCCAGTACAGTGGGCATTGGGCTCTTCAATAATTGTATAACTAATTCAGAATTTATAGATTTGCAACGGTGAAATATATGAACAAGGTTAAGAAAATCAGCCATGCTAACTCCGAAATCTCCTGTAAAGAAAATATTATTGATAAAATTCAAAGGAATTGGCGATGTAATCCTGAGCACGGTTGTGCTAAAGAACATCAGGGCGATGTATCCGGATGCAAAAATTGATTTCCTGACCGAAAAACCTTCTGCTCCGTTATTGACCGAAATACCTTTGATCAATGAGGTTTTTGTCTATAATACAAAGAACAAATTTGAAATCGTAAAACAGATACTTGCAGTACGAAAGAACAGATACGATCTTGTGCTCGACCTTTATTCGAATCCAAAATCTGCACAACTGACATTTGCGAGTGGTGCCAGGTTCAGAGCAGGTTTTCCCTACAGAGGGAGGAAATATGCATATAACCTTTTTGGACCTGAAGAGAGAGGAATTCACCACGCGGGTGATCTTCATCTAAAGTTCCTCGAGAAAATCGGGATTCCCGTAAGGCACAGAGCACAATACATCGTAATACCCGGGGAAGCCAAAAACTTTGCAAGAAACTATTTCAATACAACCGACACCGGTAAAAATTTTGTTGCTCTTGTTCCGGGCGGTGGCTGGGAATCTAAAAGATGTGATCCTGTTAAGTTTGCGGAGATCGGGAATGCTGTTTATGACAGATTTGGGGTAAAGTGCCTGATACTTTGGGGTAAAGGGGACCTTGAGGAAGCTGAAGAAATAAAGAAATTCATGGGGGAGAGGGCTTTCCTTGCACCAAAAACGACATTCATTGAGATGGGTGCTGTAGCTGAGTTCTGCAAATTTGCCGTTGCCAACGACAGCGGGCCCATGCACCTTATTTCATCACTCGGAGTCCCAGTGCTGGCTCTGCATGGTCCAACAGACCCGTCACTGCAGGGACCATTTGGGAAAAATCATGAAACTGTACGATTGGATGAACTGGACTGTATCTGCTGTAATCTTCTTGTTTGCAATCGAAAACATGAATGTTTTCTTGATCTGCCCCTGGAGAGGATTATGTCGAAGATTGATGTCCTCATCAACAAAAACCAAATAAACATGAATACAGATGAAAAAAATTGAAATATTCTTTAAAAATCTATTTTTAAAGTGGATTCTTTTTATCGGGAAAAGAAAAAAAGAAACCGGTAAAATCGTGTTAAATGAGGGAGATAAGATCCTGTGTGTCAGATTAAACAGGATTGGGGATGCTTTAGTGGTTACCCCGCTGCTCCACAAAATAAAAAAAATTACCGGGTGCAGTATTTCAGTATTGGCTGACCGGCACAACCACTTTGTTTTCAGAAACAATCCCGACATCGACGAGGTGATCATTTTTGAGAAGGGAAGTAAAGGGACAAAAAAGATTATCAGGCAGGTCAAAAAATCGGGTTTTAAAGCTGTACTGGATCTGCATGACGATGTCTCTGTAACGGTCAGTTTTCTTCTTACGAAGTTGAAAACTGAATATATTGCCGGGTTGGAAAAGGGGAACGGTGCGATATATACCCACCTGGCACCCAGACTAAGTTCCATCGATCATCATGTTATAGAACGATCTCTCGGACTGGCTGACTTATTCGAAGTTACGACCGGTATGGATCCGGATGAAAACATCGAAGACCTTAGCCGGATCAGATATTTTCCGACCAAAGAGAATATTTCGGTCACCAAAAAATATTTTGAGTCAAAATTTGAACCGGGAAAATTCGTAGTTGGAATCAATATTTCAGCAGGGAGTCTGGCAAGATACTGGGGTACAGAAAATTTCAGACACCTGGTGAAGTATCTTAAAGAAAAAAATATTGAATATCTTTTGTTATGTTCGACCAGAGATATTAAATTGAGCCTCGAAATTGATCCATATTCCGAGAGAACCTACTATACACCGGATTTTGGTGAGTTTTGTGCCATGATCGGGAGAATAAACCTCTTGTTTAGTCCTGATACGGCAACAGTTCACCTGGCTTCCATTTATGGTGTACCTGTTTTTGGGTTATATGTAAAATATGACACCGAGGATGTTATCTGGTATCCGTATAATACGCGTTACGACGCGGTTGTAACCAGGGAGCCCACTTTAAAATTCGTACAGTGGCATAAAGTAATTGAAAAATTCGAACCATTTCTAAATCGTGAAGTAAAGACCTATGAAGATTCCAAATTGTAAAAACTTCAACGGATATAAACCGTGTTTCCCCGGATATAACTGCCTTGAACAAGGATGCAAAGAAGATAACCCGATAGGTGTGAAGATACTTATCATCAATCTGGATGCGATGGGCGATGTAATTATGACAACCGCCCAGTTGCCGTTGCTTAAGAAAAAATATCCTGTTTCTTCAATTTATTGGGTCACCGACAAGATTTCTGCCCCGTTGCTTGAGAATAATCCTTTGTTGGAAAGAGTTTTCGTTTACAATTTTGAATCCCTGAATGTAATGAGGAACATGCAGTTTGATTTTGCAGCCAATCTCGACAAATCTCACAGGGCGTGCGCACTCCTTAATTCAATTCATGCAAATGAAAAGAAGGGATTCGGACTGAATCCTGACGGAAAAATTGTTCCCGTAAATGACGGAGCGTGGTATAACTACCGGCTTGGGCTGGATGATCATCTAAAATTCAGGGTGAACAGACGCACGAAACAGGAATATGTAGCTGAAACACTCGATTTGGAATACGAAAGAACCAGATATGTTTTCGAATTAACCGAAAAAGAGAAGGAGAAGGTAGAGAGCTTAAGGAAACGCTTCAGTTTCAATAAAAAAGAGATAGTTATCGGATTTAATACAGGCTGTTCCACCCTTTTTCCGAACAAAAAAATGAGGGTCGACCAGCACATCAAGATTATCGACAGATTGTTGAAAGAGACAGATTACAGGATAATACTTCTTGGGGGTCCCGAGGATGCAGAAAGAAACAAAGAGATAGCAAATGCATTTCCTCTCGAAGTCATCAGTACTCCCACAAATGAAGGCGTTCGTATGGGTGCTGTCTATGAGGCATTGGCAGACATAATCGTGACAGGTGATTCATTTGGGATGCATCTGGGTATTGCACTTGAAAAATATATTGTTTCCTGGTTTGGTTTAAGTTGCTGGACAGAGATCGATCTTTATGGTCACGGAGTAATGTTCTATCCGAAAGATCTTGAGTGTGCCCCGTGCTGGAAGAAAAGCTGTCCTTACAAGCTGGAATGCATCGATCAAATTGATCTTGATGGAATGTATAATTCCGTAATTGACGCAGCCTCCAGGTTGATTAAATAGCTTTAAGAGGGAGCATTTCCGGGATATCACAGAATGAAGCTAATAATAAACTCACCTGCAAAAATAAATTTTGGACTTTTCATCACGCAAAAACGCGCAGATGGTTTTCATAACATTGAAACGATTTTTTACCCGTTGGAGTTGTGTGACCAGATCATAATGCGGGAATGTGATCACCTTCTGATAGAGACAGACAGTCCTGACCTGAATATTGATATTGAAAACAATCTCATTTTTAAAGCAGTAAAACTGATGGAATCGAAGACAGGCAGGCAGCTTAATTGCAGGATAAGTCTGGAAAAAAGAATTCCGATGGGAGCCGGTCTTGGAGGGGGATCCTCAAATGCTGCATCGGTTTTACTTGGTTTGAATGACCTTTTTGATCTCAAATATACAAAGGAAGATTTACGCGGGTTTGGAGCGGAACTTGGTTCTGATGTGCCGTTTTTTATTCATCCGGTTCCTTCATTCGGATCAGGCAGGGGTGAGATACTCACACCTCTGGATTTTGAACTCGCGGGTGTGATGGTTGTTGTAAACCCGGGTATTCATGTTGCAACGGGACCCGCTTATAAAAACTGTAAACCGGGGAAAGCACCATTCAACCTGCTTGAGTTAAATCAGCAAAAGTCATATGATTACAACAAGTTACAGCAAATGATTAAAAACGCATTTGAAGAGACGGTTTTTATTGACCACCCGGAAATCGGCGGACTTAAAGAGTTGTTCTATAAAGAGAGTGCAGAATTTGCTCTAATGAGTGGCAGTGGTTCGACTGTTTTTGGGATTTTTGACAGTATAAAAAAAGCGGAAGAATTCGCAAAAACTCTTCCGCAAAATTATTTTGTTTATTTCGAGGAACTTTAGAAAAAGAGGATTCTACTCCACTTTAGTAATTTTTTCCATGAATTGCGAGCGCATATAGTAGTTCGCAATCCCTTCTGCATCCTGAGAGAAACTCAATTTCCCTTTTAAGCTATCGAGTTTATCGATATTGTGTTCTCCCATCCATTTTTCAATATTCTTCAGAATTTCTGAAACAACCGAAGGTCCTTTTTGGTAGATTACAGAAGCAAGTTGCACAGTGGATGCGCCGGCAAGCAGGAATTTAATGATTTCTTCGTGGCTTTTGGCTCCCGTGGAAGCGCTCAGGCTGCACTTCACCTGTCTGTAGAGTATCGCAATCCATCTCAATGGTACAAAAAATTCGTGTCTGTCACTGAATTCAAATGTCGTTTTAAATTTAAATGTGTTGATGTCAATATCAAGATCTGTGAATCGGTTGAAAAGGACAATTCCGTTTACACCGTTCCGTTCTAGGGATGAGACAAAGTTTGGGAGACTGCTGAAATTCTGTCCTATTTTGATTGCAACCGGTATTTTTACGGTATTTTTAACACCTTTCACAATATCAAGATATATCTTTTCGATATTCGGAGATGCAAAATTTTTCGACGATGCATAATTAAACACATTCAATTCGATGGCATCAGCTCCAGCTGCTTCAAGTTGTTCAGAGAACCGGAACCACCAGTCGGCACTTACACAATTGATACTTGCTATTACCGGAACCGACAATTTTGATTTTGCTGTTGAGACAAGTTCACAATAATCCTTCAACCCAAAGTATTTATCATGTTCGTAACCGAAATATTCATAAATCTCGGGGTGATAATTTTCGGCAGGATCCAGTTTTTGCGATTTGGGAAGAGACTCCTCAAAGAAACTCTTTAGAACCACAGCACCAATTCCGTTATCCTGTAATTTTACGAGATTATCAAGAGTTTTCGTTTGGCCGGAAGATGCAGCAATTACCGGATTTTTAAGTTTTAGATTCAGATAATTTACACTAAGATCAGGCATATACAGTCCTGTTTAATAGTTAAGTTAAAAATTCATAAATTGGTCGACCGGCAGTTTTTTCCTCGTTCCAGTCAAAATTAACCGAATATGGTTCGGTTCTGTCTGTACAATTTGCATACGAACAGTATTTACATAATTTTGGCTGGCAATAATCGAAGTGTATTTTTACATCAGACTCGCTGAATTTTTCCCGCAGGTCATTCTTGATTCTCGTTTCTTCATCGTGTGACTCTTTAATGGTCCGGTAGAAGGGGAGAATCAGATGAAAATCGATAGATATGAAACTGCCTGATCGTCTGCATCTTAGTTCATGGACATCAATCCAGTCTTCTTTTCGAAGAGAGACAATTTCTTTTGATACCTTGGTAACAGTCCCTGGATCGGCTTCATGCATCAGTCCACCAAAGGCTTCTCTTAGCAGTTTGTAGCCAGTATAGATAATATTCATACCAACAAAAATTGCAAAAAGTGGGTCAATGATTGCGAAATCTGTAAAGTAAACTATGGTTAAACCAATAATCACACCCAGACTCGTATATGAATCTGTCAGCACATGTTTACCATCAGCAATCAGAGTGATCGAGTTTGTTTTTTTTCCGGTACGAATAAGGAAAAGCCCTAAAAAGAGGTTGATCAGACCGGCAAAGGCAATGATTCCCATACCGATATCCAGTTTTTTGATCTCCGGAGGATAGATAATATCCATAGTGGCATAGTAGATTATCCCGATTGCTGCAATCAGGATTAAGAGCCCCTCAACTCCGGCTGAAAAATATTCCATATTGCCGTGACCGTACGGATGTTCCTTGTCAGGTGGCTTTGAAGAATAGATTATGCTGAAAAGTGCCATGGAAGTGGCAGCGATATGAACAACTGATTCGAGGGCGTCAGAAAAGATGGCTGCGGAATCTGTGAGGAGGTAGGCACCAAATTTCATAATTAACATGGAGATACCGACAAAAAGAGATATCTGACCGGCTTTTAATCTTTGAGCGTACATAATATTTGCAATAAATCTTTAAATAGACCGATACGAATGTAGCTATAAAATCAAAAATAAACGAAATTAATAGAAAAATCTTTAAAAAATTTGGACAAATAAAAAAAAAGCCGTAATATTAGCAGCGGAATTTATTTGAAATTCCAACTGACAAGAACTGCGAACGAATTTATATCAATCAATAATCTCATCATCAATCAAAGGAACAATCCATGAAAAAAATCTTCAGTATTTTCATGTTAACCGTTTTTGTTTTCACTTATGCTCAGGCACAGCAAAAAGCTGAAAATACAAAAAGAGGCGCAAAATCCGAAGCTCCTGAATTTATCAAAGGACCATGGGCAGAGAGCACCAACTCAATCAATGAGAACTTCGAAGGTGCAACATTCCCACCAGCCGGATGGGCAAAACTGACACCTGACGGTGGCACAGGCTGGTCAAACGGCATTGTTGGAACAACCCCAATTCCAGGATGGAACGGCGGTACTGTCATTAACTACCCGGGTAACGGAGGAACAGGCATGGCTTTTATGTCATATCAGTTCGGTGGTGCCACATCCAACGATTCATGGTTAATCACACCACAGCTTCTGAATGTTCAGGCTGGTGATTCATTGAAATTCTGGTTCAGAAAATTCGGAACATATGCTGACAATCTTGATATAAAGATTTCGACAACAACCAATTCTTCGACTGCTGCTTTCACAGTAAACCTTGTTACTCTCGCTCTTACTGCTGCTGACTCAGGCTGGTCATTGAAATCTTATGCTTTGGTTCCTGCAGTTCCTGCCGGATCAAACATCTACATTGCTTTCAGAGAAAGAGTTACCGACAACCTCAACGACGGTGCAGCATTCTTTATTGATGATGTACAAGCAGGTGGCGGTGTTGTTCCAGTTGAATTTGTTTCCTTTAATGCAGCTTCAGTTGGTTCAGATGTTCAGCTTAGCTGGTCAACTGCAACAGAAACCAACAATCAGGGTTTCTTTGTTGAAAGAAAAACCGCTAACGGTGAATTTGCAAATATCGGATTTATCGCCGGCGCAGGTTCTTCCACCTCAAACAGAGAATACAGCTTTACAGATAAAGGCGTGAATGTTGGTACATATACATACAGACTGAAACAGGTTGATTTTGACGGAACATCCGCATACTCAAAATCAGTTGAAGTTGATGTAGCTGCTCCAAACACATATTCACTTAGCCAGAACTATCCTAACCCGTTCAACCCTTCAACCAAGATCAGCTTTAGCCTCGCTTCAGATGCAAAAGTTACTCTTTCTGTATTCAATGTACTTGGTCAGGAAGTTGCAACACTCGTAAACGGTAACATCTCAGCCGGCGTTCACAGTGTAAACTTTGATGCCTCAGCTCTCGTTTCCGGTCTTTACATTGCAAAAATCAATGCTATCGGTGTTGATGGACAGAATTTTGTTTCGAACATCAAAATGATGCTTAACAAATAAAAATTCTTTCTTAAAGATTGAAAAGGCTGCCCGAAACGGCAGCCTTTTTTTATGCCATTTTTTGCAGAATTTGCTTAAATTAGACTTTCCCAACAAAAAACATTCTTAACATGCGACAACTGATTTTATTCTTTGTATTTATTCTTTCAGTCGAAGGAGTCTGCCAGATGCCACGAGTTTTATATAAGAACGGTATAATCTACACTGGTGACAGTCAAAAGAAATTCGTGGAATGCGTTGTCACCGAGGCGAACAGGATTGTTTACACCGGAGATTTGAGAGAGGTAAATAAACAGTTTCCACAAATCGAAACGACAATTGATCTTCAGGGTGCCCTTATGCTTCCAGGATTGACAGATAACCATGTCCACTTTACCGCAGGTGGATTTTATCTTGGGGGACTGGATCTCAGACCTGCAAAGTCGACATCAGAATTTAAATCACTGTTGAAAGCATATGTCGCTAAAAAGGAAAAAGGGGAATGGATCACCGGTGGTGACTGGGATCATGAAGCATGGGAAGTGAAAAATCTCCCGACAAAAGAGATGATAGATGAATTTACCGGAGATAATCCCGTTTTTATAAACAGGTTTGACGGGCACCTTGCACTTGCAAACAGTGCTGCACTTCGCCTTGCAGGCATAAATTCCAAAACTCCTGTTCCTGCCGGGGGAGAGATTGTCCTCGACAAAACCACGGGAGAGCCAACAGGGATACTTAAAGACAACGCTATGGACCTTGTTTCGAAGTTGATTCCTGCTTCATCGCCAAAAGAGATGGAATCCGCCCTGACTCTCGCACTCCAGGAAGCTGCAAGACTTGGTGTAACCATGGTGCACGATATAACCTACAGAAACGATCTGAGGGTATATCAAAAATTTGAGAAAGAGGGAAAACTTTCATGCAGAATATATTGCAGACTGCCGATTGCTGAAGTAAGAAAGCACTCGGAACTTGGTATCGAAAACGGGTTTGGTAGCGATTTTCTGAAGATTGGTTCGTTAAAGGCTTTTGCAGATGGTTCTTTGGGTTCATCCACAGCCTGGTTCTTTGATCCTTATGAAAGTGATCACTCAACCTGTGGTTTGCCTATGGAGATTGTCACTACTGACAGCCTAAGAGTCTGGTCACTCGAGGCTGACAAAGCGGGATTACAGCTCTCAATTCATGCGATAGGGGACAGGGCTAACAGTTTCGTTCTGGATATGTTTGAAGAAATTGTTAAAACCAACCCCGCAAGAGACAGAAGATTCAGGATAGAACATGCTCAACATCTGAGAGTGGAGGATGTTAAAAGATTTAAGGAACTGGGTGTGATTGCCTCTGCTCAGCCTTATCATTGCATCGATGATGGTGTCTGGGCACACAAAAGAATTGGAAAGAAAAGAATTTCCTCATCCTACCGATTCAAACAGATGATAGATGAAGGAGTAAATCTCTGTTTTGGTTCTGACTGGACAGTTGCTCCACTGAATCCATTGTCAGGAATTTATGCTGCTGTGACAAGAAGAACACTTGACGGCAAGAACCCCGAGGGCTGGATACCCGACCAAAAAATAAGTGTTGAGGATGCGGTAAGAGGTTATACCATTAACAATGCTTATGCCGCTTTTATGGAGGATAAACTCGGTACAATTGAAACGGGGAAGTATGCCGATTTTACAATTTTGGACCGGAATATATTCAAAATTGATCTTGAGGAAATTAAAGAAACTAAAGTTCTTTACACAATTGTTGACGGCAGGATTGTCTACAAAAGATAGGTCATCGATTTAAGGGAAAGAGTTAAAGCCGGATATCTTTAACTCTTTCCTGATGAAACTGAATTTATAAAGCCAATTCCATGACGAGGCTGATCCACTCGTTCTCGCCCGTTTTCTCAATCAACCTGTAACCAAGGGATTCATATGCCGGCATAATAATCTCTTCATCGGTAATCAGAAGACCTGAGAGGATAAGGGTTCCACCGGGTTTTTGTCTTTTCTGCAATTCCCCGGCTATAACCAGAAGCACATCTCTTTGAATATTCGCAAGAATCAGATCAAAATTATTTTCAGAAATGTCGCTTGTCTCGCATATCCTGATTTCAACCTGCTCTTCAACATTGTTCAACTTTACATTTTCAATACCGTTCTCGAGACACCAGTCATCGTTGTCAAATGCGATTGCTTTTTTGCTTCCGAGTTTCACGGCTGCTATTGCAAGTATTGCAGTTCCGGCACCTGCATCGAGAACGAATTCCCTGTTGTGACCATATTTTTCGAGGAGAGAAAGAATCAGTCTTGTTGTTTCGTGCTCTCCTGTTCCAAATGACATTTTCGGATCAATTTCTATCACAATCTCATTTTCGGCAGGGGTATAGTCCACAAAAGTAGGCTTAATTGCGAAGTGTTTGCCGGCTTTCAGCACTTTTAGATTTTTCTGCCACTCCTCGTTCCAGTTTTTCTGGAGCTCTTTGGTTACGGAAATATCAAATTTTTCAACGATATTCGAGGAGAGAAGATCATTCATTCCTGACCTTAACTGATCGATCACGCCGTCGGGCAATTCAGAGAAGAAAAGCCTTGTGGTGTTGTTTTCGAAATTAATACCGTCTGGATTGAACATCCAAAGAAAGGCTGCATCCTCATCATTCAATGCGGGATCAGAAATGATATCTACTTGATAAAAATATTTCATAATTGTAAAAAGTGCTTGTTAGTTAAGGAATAAATTTGGAGATTTAGATACTGATAATTATTTATTTTTAAATGAAAATATTTCATAATATGTAGAAACGAAGACACTATGGAGAATAATCTACACTATTATCGGGAAAAAAGACAATTTGTGCCGGCTAAAATACTATTTTTATTGATACTTTTAACGGGAGTATCATTAGTCCACGCACAAAGAGGAAAGCTGTCAGGCGAAATTAAAGATGCACAGACGGGCGACAGGCTTCCCGGAGTGGCTGTCAGGATTGACGGAACCACTCTTGGTGGCGTATCAGACCTGAACGGGAAATTTTTCGTTCTGAATATTCCGGCAGGCAAGTACACAGTTACTGCCAGTTATGTCGGATATGCAAAGTACATTGTCTCCAATGTTGATATCAATGTTGACCGAACCACCGAACTTGATATCAAGCTCAAACAATCTACGATGGAGATGGATGAAGTGATCGTCGTCGCTGAAAAGCCGAAGATCATAAAAGATCAAACCTCCTCCTCATCCACAATTGACGATGAACAAATATCTGCAGCTCCTATTGAAGGATTAAGGGGTATCCTTGACCTTACTGCCGGTTTCCAGAAAAATGAAAAAGGAACCTACTCTGTAAGAGGTTCCGGTTCATATGAGGTGAATTACCAGATTAACGGGGTTGATCAAATAAATTCCACCACTACTTCACCCGGATCTTTTGGAGTTGAAAAAGCCAATAACTCCTGGAAATATGATGTAAATCCTATCGGTGTTCAGCAGATGCAGTTGATATCCGGTGGTTTTTCCGCGGAATATGGAAATGCTCAAGCCGGTGTTGTGAAAGTTGTTCTTAAGGAAGGTTCACCACGCCTATCGGGTGAGGTCAGGGTTGAATACAGACCACCCGGTCAGTACCACTTCGGAAAATATATCTATGATCCTTCCACTTACGAGTGGCAGAGGTGGGGCAATATCGACCGGTGGATGGCGTACAAAGATTCTTCGTTTTTCCTTCAGGATCTCGGAATCACTTCCGAAGGGAGATACAAATGGCTTTATGATAAAGTGAAAAACGGTACAGCCACTCCGGATCAGGTTGCAGCGTGGAATGAAGTTTTGAATCGTGAAATAAACTGGGCTTTCAATACCTGGCTAAACAACCACATGCCCGGTGACAACAATCCCCTTGGCGTTTATGACTACAGAGAACGCGGATATGCAAGAGTGATGGTCGGTTTTGGCGGTCCGTTAGGGAAAAATCCTGACAAACTGAAGTTTTTCTTCTCAGGTGAGTATAAAAAGAATCCAACAAGACTGCCAACCGCAGAGAAAGATCAGATTTTTCAGAATTACATCCTGAACCTTACCTGGACACCACTTTCTGCTCATAAATTTAAACTCATGCTCGGATATCAGAATTACCGTGGTGGTATCTGGTCAGGTTCTGATGACATAAGATGGTCGGGTCTGGCTTTTTCACCTCCCTCCACTTCTTACAAATATTATGTTTTGATTGATCCGATCAGAACTGAACAGACTGTAACGCAAAGTCTTAATTATGTTTATACCATCGACGCAAAGTCGTTCTTTGAGGCCACCATTACACATATGAGCGAGAAGTATGAACTGCCCTACGAATATCTGACAAGCTATTCTCAGGAAAGAGACAGATTGGACAGTTTGTATGACAGGCAGGGGAATCTGCTTAAAGCAGGTGCCTGGTGGGATACTCAATATTTCAGAGCTCCCGATGCATTCAGTACTCTGTATTATCAGGATACAAGGACAGAATACCTTGCATCCAATCTCGATTTTACAAGTCAGATAAACCAGGGAAACCTCTTAAAAGCCGGATTAAGATTCTATTACTGGGATCTCTACAATAATGGAGTAAATTCCCGTTTCAAAGCAAATGCCCTTGTAGCAACGACAGGCGTTGCAGAATATTACACTGCAAAACCATACAACATCGCCTTCTACATTCAGGATAAAATGGAATATGAAGGAATGATAGCCAACATCGGTGTCAGGGCAGAAGCATACAATTTTGGTGCAGATGTACCGGTCGACCCCTTCAATATCGTATACATCGGAACCGAGGGACCTGAGAACGGTAACCTGAATACCGAAAAATCAAAAACTTATTTTATGTTGCTTCCCCGTGTCGGACTTTCATTCCCGATTGGAGAAAACACTGCCTTCAGGCTACAGTATGGTCATTTTACCTCCATGCCTACCTTTAGTCAGGCTCTCTCGAACCGTGGCAATAAAGGTATAACCGGTTTCGGTAATGCCAACCTTGAGCCCAAGAAGACCATTCAATATGAATTCGGACTTCAGCAGGTGATTGATGATGATAACAGAATCGACATGGCTCTCTATTATAATGACAGAGTGACCCAAATCGGACTTCTCCGTTACGCAGCCTTTACAGGAACCGTGTTGAACAGTCCCTCTGCCTACACATCAGATAACACACCGTTGTTCAACTACACCACATTTTCGAACAATGCCTTTGGAGCCACACTTGGTTTCGAGATTTCACTCGAGAAAGTAAATGCCAGAAACTGGATGTACAGGCTGACTTACAGCATTTCACAGACATCGGAAGGAAATTACGGACCTCAGGTAATATACCCCGTTACTTCTGCTGCAGGTGAATCGAGAGACTATACCGGTGAGTTTATTTCAGGCAACGACAGAACCCATAATTTCAGGGCATTGCTTCAGTACAACTGGGGCACAGGTGAGGGACCTGAACTGTTTGGTATAAATCTGCTTGAAAACTCAAGTATAAGTTTTACTTATTCTGTTCAGTCGGGTACACCTTTCACTTATCGCACCTCTTTCGACCTGAAGGATGTAGTGAATAACAGAAGGTATCCTCTTGAATCGATGTTTGATCTTAATTTCACAAAGAATGTGGTGCTCGAAGGGGGTTACAGATTCGTAATCGGACTCAGAGTCATGAACCTGTTCGAGAACAAATGGCTTACACCTGTATCAGGAAATGATCTTATTAACTGGGTTGACTATGGAACCACAATCGACCAGCCGGGCAATGATCCCTACAGGATAAGCTATATTTCATCATTCTATAAAGCTTACAGAAATGTTCCAAGACAGGTGTATCTGACACTTGGATTTGGATTCTAACAATAAAGGCAGTGAAATAAAGATGAACAACATAAAGATTAAATTAACAGTATTTCTTTTAATTGCGACCACCGGTTTGATGGCACAAGTGGAATCTCCACTTCTCATTTTTAACCGTGGTTCCCTTTGGCATTCACTCTCTCCGTCAAAATCGGGTCCTGCTTACAATAACTGGGCTCCAACCGGACCTACATTGGACTGGCCCGGATTCGATGCTTCGTGGATCGGTGAAAACATTGGCGGTACCGCCAGTCATATGGCTACGGGCGGCTTTTGGATCGGTGCCAAAAATAAAAAAGACTCGGTGATTACAGTTGAAGACTGGGCAATTTACGGCTCTACAGTCTCCACAGAACAGTCATCAAAATATACTCTGAAAACCCACAGGAAGCTCTTTCCGAATGGTGAAAACTACTGGCTACAGGCTAATCCTCTCGTCGGTGAAGAAGTGATAGAGTCGGTTTGGGAATACAACCCCAATTATTACACTCCAAGCCAGGAAGACGAACTTCAGTTGCCAATGAGAGTGGTGAGACGGGCTCATCAGTGGAGCGGTTCGAAGAGAGATGAAAATTACATTTTGTACGAATATTATTTCATTAACATCTCTGACGAAATAAAAGCTGCATATCCGCAGAAGAAGGTTTCTGATACACTTTATGGAGTCCAGATGCTTCTTACATATGCGATGCAGGCAAATTCCCGCTCATGGCGTGTACTGTTTCCGCAGGAGACAAATGGAGCGAGGAACACAAAAGTTGTCTATGATCGTGTGAACAAGATGTTTCAGGCAGAGAACGCCAATTATGGCTTTACGAATTCATTAGGCAGGGTTGTAAACGGCAATCCGCAGGGAGAATGGCTTGCACCCGGTTACGCGGGCGTAAAGCTTATTTACTCTTCTCCTGACTCATCAGGAATTGCAACCAGAGTTGATGAAACAAAAGTTGGCTGGTCACAAGGTGAGGCTACACTCGATCTGAGTGGTCCCTTCAATGGTGTCTCCGGATTCAACGAAGTAAAGTATCAGGTTCTTAAGTATCCGACAAATGCATTCCGGTTTGTTCAGTTTCCCAGAAATCTCACGGATACCACCTTCATTAATAACGCGAGGAAATGGTCATTGATGTCTTTGGGTCCCTGGACAATGAAGCCTAAGGACACTATTAAGATTGTATTGGCAGAAATCGTTGCGGGAATGGATTATTCCTATGCTCTTGACAAGTCGATTTCCCCAAGCCTGATCTTCAATTTAAGCTATACCCAGAATTTTATTCCGGCGATGAGAAGGGCGCAGTTGACCTATGAAAACAAGTTCAACCACCCCGATCCACCTGCGGCACCAAAATTCAATGTCAATTTTTACTCGGGAGCCGATCGGAAAGTTGCTAATGTGGTGACATGGGACAACAGTTCTGAATCCCTCCCTGATCCCGATGACGGTCTGTTTGATCTCGCGGGGTACAGGATTTACAGATCCGACTTCCTGCCGATGGGTCCCTGGACACAGATTGCAGACATAAAAAAAGGTGATGCCGGCTACATTTCAGGCAATAAATACACATTCATCGACTCAACGGTACAAATCGGAACAGGTTATTATTACTCGATCACAGCTTACGACACAGGAAAGGTGAACTGGGCAATCAATCCGACTCAGAGATTCCCTGAAACGGGAAATACCGTACGGGTGCCTGCCATGGAATCGTCACTGTTTGCCAACAGGACGACCAGACCATTTCTTGCCACACTTCCTGCCCCGAACAGCGTGAATGAGGTACTTGTGGTTCCCAATCCGTTCGTAATTGGTGAAGGATCAAGCCAGCCCGGAGAGTCTGACCAGATTCAGTTTGTGAATGTGCCGAATCCATGTACCATAAGAATTTACAGCGTCAGGGGCGACCTCGTAAAAACGATTGCAGTCAGCGATGCCAGAGGTGGAATCGTTACTTGGAATCAGGTTACAGATTTTGGTCAGTATGTCGAAAGCGGCGTTTATATTTTCCATATTGAATCACAGTATGGAAACTCAACCGGTAAATTCGCAATTATAAGGTGAGCGCTGATATGAAAATTAGAACAATAATATTTTTTGTGATGCTCTGCTCGCTTTTGAACTACGGGCAGGAATTTAAGAAGACCGCAACTGCAGGATTTGTGTTTCTGCAACTGCCGGTAACTGCGAGAAGCGCCTCACTCGGTGAGTCCTCTGTCGCTTTGGCAGATATGGGTTCTGCATCCTTTTTTACCAACCCTGCCGGGATGGGATTCAATGAGAAGCAGCATTCATTTTCAGCTTCCTACTCTCCCTGGATAGCGGAAATCAAACACTATGCTGCAGCATACTCGATCAACACTGATTTTGGCGTTATTGCTCTCGGTGCACTCGCTGTGGATTATGGTACGATGCCGAAGACCAAAAGGACTGCGGGACAAAAAGTCTACGAAGTCATTGGTAATTTCAGCGCCAATGCCATTGCCGTGGGATTAAGTTATTCCCGGGCTCTTACAGACAAATTCTCGTTTGGTGTTACCGTAAAATATGTAAGAGAGGGGATTGATGACTATTCAGCGAGCAACATCCTGTTCGATGGAGGAGTGTTGTATTACACAGGACTTTCTTCTCTCAGGATCGGAGCTTCCATCCAAAACTTTGGGGTGGAGACCAAGTACATTAATGATCCATTCAAGATGCCATCAGTACTTAAACTTGGACTTGCAGCCGAACTTCTTGGTGATATGAAATCGGAATACCGGGTTACCGGGATAGTAGAGGCATTGCATCCTAATGATGGTGATGAAAAAATGAATGCCGGTCTCGAAGTTGGCTGGAAGAATATGGTTTTTCTGCGGGGTGGCTATAAATTCTTCTACGATGAAGAAACCTGGAGCTTTGGTGTTGGTTTGACTCCTTCGGCTCAAATTCCGGTCGGTGTTGATTTTTCATTTGCCGACTATGGAAGGCTTGGAAATATTCTCCGTTTTACTCTTAATCTGAATTATTAGGGAGGAGAAAATGAAATCAAGAATTTTACTTTTGTGCATTATCTCGCTGGTTGTGTCACCGGCACTTTTTGCCCAGCTAACCACCATCGAAACCACAGGATCATTTTCGACAGCAGGTTCACTTAAAAATGCCGTAACCAAAGCCAGTGGTTTTGGGGGCGGTATAAAAGTGAATTTTAAGACATTTGATAATTTTTATGTCTCTCTCTCTGCCGGTTATCAGTCATTTTCGATCGACCAGGATTCCGCATTAACACAGTGGAAGTGGTACTTTTGGGATAACAGGTACTACGGAAGCATACGGGCTGATCTTACCGATACAGCAAAGTATCAGTTAGTCCTTACTCCAAACCAGGGAATCAGCAGCATCCCTGTTTCTGTACTCATTGGTTATGAGACAAAGTTGGGCGATTTAAAAATAAAGCCATATGCAGGAGCGGGTATCTTTTTCTTCACGCGCTGGTTTTATGTTGTGGAAGACTGGACCAAGAAATTGACTAAACTTAATTCAACTTTCAACTACAACTATCGGAACTTCGCTCCTTCCAAGCAGGGTAACCCGATAATGTTGCACGGAGGAATATCCCTGGAATATCCATTGATCGATTTTGTCAATTTGACGGGTGAGTTTAATTACACTCATTTCGTTGAGACTGACGGGATGGGTTATTCGGAACTTCCATTCGGAAACAATTTAAACTTTAAATTCGGTTTATCATTCAGTTATTGATCAGATTATGAAAAAGATATTTACAATACTACTACTGCTGTCAACAGGATTGCTCGCACAGGGCAAATATTTTGCGGGTGCCGGTTACTCCTACCTCACTCCCGTTGGTGAGCTGAAGAACCGGTTTAGTCCTGGTTATGGTGCCTCGGTGTTCTTCGGAAAGGATATGTCTGCCAAATGGACTTTAAGCGGAAAGCTTGAGTATCTGGTCTTCGATAAGATAAACGAAGATAAGATGAACATCAAACGGGAATACCTGATTGGAACACAAAATAAATCATTCACTTACCCGATAAAGTCCCTGAAAATGGATTTGAAGGCTTACGGAGCGTCTTTTCAGGCTGACTACCATATTTTACGGGATACATGGTATGATGTTAAATTGAATCTTGGTTTTGGTATCTACAAATGGAATTTCAGCAGAGGAAGTTACTCTGATTCACTTTTTGCCCCTGATACAGCTGGAGTCAGCAAACTGCAGGAAGCTCTTCAGGTACCGACTCTCGATCAGGATGACTGGAGCGGAACATTCAATGTTGGGGCTGAATTTGGAGTTCAGATTGTTGATCCGTTGTGGTTTTCAATTTCCGCTGGCTATAAAAACATTCTCGGTGAATTGTGGTCGACACTGAAACTCGATTTTGAGAATGTGGCTTCAATGCAGATGATCGACATAAAAGCCACGCTTAGAGCGAGGTTTTAGTGGTTCGTGAACTTTTTCGCTTGTCTCTTGCTCTGTTTCTCGCTTTGCTAATCCAGGGTTGCAGCTCCTACTCAGACACTTCCCAAGGGAGCGGGGGAAGTGGTGGTGCACCACCTCCACCCGCAACTGAGCGAACCGGAGTTCCGGCTGTCAGGGGAGTCTGGTTGACCAATGTTGACAGCAAGGTTCTCAATTCACGGGAAGGAATAAAAGAGGCGGTAACTCTTTGCAAAAAGCTCGGGATAAACACAATTTTTTCCGTAGTTTGGAACAAAGGATTCACTCTCTACCCGAGCAAGGTAATGAAGAACACTTTCGGCATTGAAATTGATACTGCACTAACCGGAAGGGATCCTTTAAAGGAACTCATTGAAGAAGCTCATGCTCAGAATATTAAGGTTTTCGCATGGTTTGAGTTTGGATTTGCTTCCTCTTTCAAACTGGGTGGTGGCCATCTTCTTCAGGCAAAACCGGAGTGGGCGTCGAAGGACAAACAGGGAAACCTGACCATGAAAAACGGTTTTGAATGGATGAACGGATTTCATCCCGATGTCCAAAGTTTCATGCTCTCACTAATTGCCGAAGTGGTTGCAAACTATGAAGTCGACGGTATCCAGGGAGACGATAGACTGCCCGCAATGCCAAGTGAAGCAGGTTATGACATTTACACGACCAACCTGTACAAACAACAAAACAATGGAGCATTGCCTCCCGAAGACTCAAAAAATGAGAAATGGGTTCAGTGGCGTGCGAACATCCTGACAGAATTTGGAGGGAAAATATTTAAAACTGTGAAAGCGATAAATCCAAAGTGTATCGTTTCCATGTCTCCAAGTATCTACCCCTGGAGTAAGGAGGAATACCTTCAGGACTGGCCCGAGTGGGTACTAAGGGGTTATGTTGAGCTCCTCTGTCCTCAGGTGTACAGATATAAAATTGAAGAATATTCAAGCACACTCTCTGAGGCTTATTTGACCTGGCTCCCCAAGGGATATGAAAATATATTCTTTCCGGGAGTTCTCATCAAAGTTGGAGGTTACCAACCAACGGATGAGCTTTTTGTTCAGATGATTGAAGAGAACAGGAAACTTGGAATTCAGGGAGAAGTCTTTTTCTTCTATGAAGGCATTAAGAAATACTCTGATTTATTGAAAAATGAGATTTATACTGAGAGAGTCGATTTTCCGAAATTATTAAAGTGAGTTTATGATCAAGAAGTTGTTAGTTGTTTTGATTGTTTTACCTTTTGTCCTCTTGGCACAGCCTAAAAAGGAGATGAGGGCAGTTTGGATCACGAATGTTGACAGCGATGTCCTTTTTGACGATGCAAAAATTGCATCTGCAATGGACTACCTTGCATCAATCGGAATAAATGTTGTTTTCCCGGTGGTTTGGAATAAAGGATACACTCTCTATCCGAGCAGGATAATGGATTCAATTTTTCAGAAACCGATCATTCCTCAGTTTGCCGGCAGAGACCCCCTTAAAAAAATTATTATCGAAGCTCACAGAAATGGTATCGAAGTGATACCATGGTTCGAGTTTGGTTTCTCTTGTGGTTATTCCGAAAATGGCGGACATATACTCGCAACAAAGCCCTCCTGGGCAGCGAAAAAATATAACGGTGAACTGGTTGTAAAAAACGGTTTTGACTGGATGGCGGGAACCAACCCCGAGGTTCAGGATTTTCTTATCTCACTGACAACCGAAGTACTCGACAATTACGAGGTTGACGGAGTTCAGGGAGACGACAGACTGCCCGCAATGCCATTTGAGGGAGGGTACGACAGTACCACTGTGGCAATCTATAAACTTGAGAATTCCGGACAGAATCCACCTGCTAATGAATATGATGCAAACTGGAAAAAGTGGCGGGCAAATAAACTCAGCAGCTTTTTGAAAAGATGGCGCGACAGTGTAAAAACACGAAGCGAGAACTACATTCTGTCAGTTGCTCCAAGTGTTTACCCATGGGGTTATGACAACTATCTTCAGGATTCCAAGGCATGGATGGACTCTTCACTTCTGGATAATTTTATTCCTCAACTCTACCGTCAGGATATTATTTCGTATCGTTACGAGCTTGGTCAGGCATTGACTTATATACCGGCGGGTAAAAAGAATATTTTCTTTGCGGGTGTACTGGCAAAAGCCGGCTCATATGTCGTGAATCAGCAACTGCTGAAAGACTGCATACAGGAAAACAGATTTCAGGGTGTGAATGGGGAAAGTCTTTTCTTTTATGAGGCTCTAAAAGCCAATAACGGAGCACTTGGAGATACACTCAAACGGATTTACAGGGAGAGGGCTACGCTTCCTTACCGGGGAGACAATCTCTGGCGACCGAAGGCTTCCATAATTAACGAAGACAGCTCTTCCAACACAATGAGGAAGGGTAACTGGGAGCAGGTAAGCGTCCTGGGATACAATCCCAAAATATACTGGACTAAAGATACAAGTTATGCATCTTTTGAATGGCAGTTTGATGTTGCGGTTCCGGCATGGTACAGCCTGTATGCTTATTTTATCCCCAATTTTACTTTCACAGACAGTGCTTACTATACAATGTACAGCAACAATGATTCGCTAAAGTTTCTCTTCAGCCAGCGTAGTACCGCGAACAAATCATGGATAAAACTCGGTGATGTCTATGTCACTCCCGGTAAAAAGACCGTACTTAAAGTTGATAACAGTTTTGTGGAAAACGGGAAGTACCTGATAGCAGATGCGACAATGCTTATTTTGAACAGAAAATTATCACCCAATATCGTCGTTACCTCAACTGAAAATGACAATGTAACCGACGACGACGAGATCCCGTCAGGTTTTTCTTTGCAACAAAATTATCCGAATCCGTTTAATCCTGAGACAAGAATTCCGTATTCACTTTCAGCAGGATCAGTTGTTTCACTCGATATTTACGACATCACAGGAAGTTTGGTTGTGAAGCTGACTGAAGGATTTAAGCAGGCAGGAAAACATGAGATTGTGTTCGATGCGGCAAAGTATTCGTTACCAAGTGGTGTCTATTTTTACCGGTTATCGACGGGGGAAACAAGGATCACGCGAAAAATGGTTCTTTTGAAATAGAGATAAAAAAAAGGATATCGGTCGATTTAACGATATCCTTTTTTTAATTTAGAACGGACTGTCAGATCGCAAATTTTATTACAACAAAGCCACCGATTAGCAGCAGTGTAAATCCGATTGCGAGCCAGTCAAAATATTTGTCAATGAATGCCTTAATCGGTTCACCATATTTCCATAAAAGAGTGGCAACAAGGAAGAATCTTGCCCCACGGCTTATGACTGATGCAAGCATAAACATTACAAAATTTACATCGAATGCACCTGCAGCAATGGTGAAAACCTTATAGGGGATAGGGGTGAATCCGGCGGTAAAGACGATCCAAAAATTATATTGTTCGAACAGTTTTTGGATGTCGTAAAAAAGTGCATGAGTGAAACTTGGGATGTAAGCAAAAAAGAAGTTTGCAACTCCGGAGAATTCTCCCGGGGATGACCACCATACCAGGAAACCGATAAGGTACCCGGCAATTCCTCCGAGGACTGAACCAATCGTACAGTTCAGGGCAAATTTGAAGGCTTTGGCTTTAGCTCCAAGCACAAGTGCTATTAGAAGAGCATCCGGGGGAATCGGGAAAAATGAGGATTCTGCAAAGGCAATAAGGAACAATGCTACAGGACCGTAGGGAGTGTCCGCCCAGTGCAGCATCCAGTCATATAATCGTCTAATGTATTTCATAAGGCTCGAAATTATTTTTATACAAACTTCTAATATGCTAAAACGATGGCATATAGACAACTTAACGAACAACCGGAAACAAAATGGAAGAAGTAAAAACCACGCGCCTGATTTCTCTTGATATTTTTAGAGGAATCACAATTGCCGGAATGATAATGGTGAACAATCCCGGCTCATGGAGTGCTATTTATCCACCCTTGAAACATGCCGAATGGCATGGATGTACACCAACAGACTGGATTTTCCCGTTTTTTCTTTTCATTGTCGGTGTGGCAGTTACCCTGTCGCTGACAAAACGAAAAGAAAGAGGCGACGATCAGAATAAACTCATTCTGAACATTTTCAGAAGAGGATCGATGATTTTTCTCGTTGGTCTGTTTCTCAATGCCTTCCCTTATTTCAATATTGCAGAACTCCGTATTCCTGGAGTTTTACAAAGAATAGGAATAGTATATTTTATAACTGCCGTCATTTTTCTTAAAGCCTCGCTTAAAAGTCAGATTTATATCGCAATCGGATTACTGGTGGTTTACTGGCTCGCGATGGCACTGATACCTGTGCCGGGTGTGGGCGATGCTAATTATGAAATGGGGAAAAACCTTGCTGCCTGGGTGGACAGTCAAATTCTCACCGGGCATATGTGGAAAGTGACAAAAACATGGGATCCTGAAGGAGTTCTCTCCACCATCCCCGCGATTTCAACCTGCTTGAGTGGCGTTCTTCTTGGTCATTTTCTACGAACGAAACTCAGCGATGCTGAAAAGGTCTCCTGGATATTTACTGCGGGAGCTTTCCTTATTTTCGCCGGTTCAATCTGGAGTATTTTCTTCCCGTTGAATAAAGGTCTTTGGAGCAGTTCATATGTCGTTTACACAACGGGTGTGGCTTTGATATTCTTCGGCTTTTGTTATTGGATAGCAGATGTTCAAGGTTATAAGAAGTGGGCAAAACCATTCGTCGTTTACGGAATGAATGCAATCACAGTTTTTGCGGGTTCCGGTTTGATGGCGAAAATAATGGGAATGATAAAGGTTACAGGACTGGACGGAAAAGAAATAAATTCAAAGGATTACATTTATCAGGCGTTACTTCTCCCTTACTTCGATCCGATTAACGCATCACTGGTCTTTGCAATACTCTTTATCACATTCTGGCTGGGAATATTGTGGATACTTTATCATTATAAGATATTTATAAAGATATAGATTTAATTGACTTTAAGAGAGGAAATGATATCATTTTTTATGGTATCTTTCCTCTTTTTTGATATTTGGGAGTCAAATTGAATCTCAATCACCCTCGGTGAAGGAGACTCGAAAAAATTATCAACGCTCTCTTTGAATTCGCCAACACTTCCAATCAAATTATAATTGATACCATAAGCCTTCACCAGATTTCCAAAATTCAAACCGGTTTCAGTTTTAAAGTAGGTCGAAAATTCTTCCGATTGTTTATAGACGGGTAGGTATTCAAATATACTGCCACCGCCATTATTAATCAAAATGATTAACAAAGGAATGGAGTATTTCTTAATAAACTGAAGTGAATTTGAATCGTAGTGAAATGCTATATCACCAATAACCAGGACGGTCGGTTGGTTCAACCCTGTTGAAATACCTCCAGCAGTTGCCAAGATACCATCAATTCCACTCGCGCCTCTGCTGACGAGCACAGGATTGTGGAAGAATTCTTTCAGATAGTCGTAATCCCTGACAGGGAGACTGTTTGAAAAAAAGACGGGTGCAGAACTGAATTTATTCAGCAGATGAGCCAGCGATGAAATTGCCTCCAATTCAGAGGAGATTTTATCCTCGCCAAACTGCTTCCCCAATTGAGCAGAGAATTGTGAATCAAAAGACTGGAGCAAATTGTGAAAGGCGGTTCTTTTCTCTGGAGGATCTGTTAAAAGACTGTCAAGAATTTTAATTGCTTCTTCATTCGAAAGCCTTGCAGTCTCCCTTTGTTCGGAGAACTCCCCAAAACCTTCACCTTTTTGACTGATCTTTAGTATTTCCTTTTCAAACCTGTCAAGGAATCTTTCAATGTTTTTGGATGTGAAATTGCGTCCAAAAATAATGATTTTATCGATATCAAGTTTTTTAACAAATTCTGCTGACTGAAGGAGATTACCAAAATTCCTGATCATTCCGGGTTCGAGTATCACCGGGTTAAGGAGTGGTGACTCAACACAAACCGGTATTGAATATTTTTGACTTAACCGCAAGCAATCCTGAATAAAGTCATCAGAATAGTTATCGTTTCCGAGCAAAATGAGGATGTTACTGTTTCTGGAAATATCAAATTCATTCCCGGGACGATATTCAAGGTCTTTATAAAAATTTAAAACCTTCTGTTTAGAAACGGAGTCTCTCAGTCTTGATTCAGTTTCATCGTCGATTTCCACATTGAAGGTATCAGGCTCCAAAGGCTTTTCGAAAGGAAGATTGATATGAACGGGACCAGGATAGGGGAACAGCGAGTTACTCCAAGCAGTACCGAGTTCGAAAATTGTTTCCAAAAATCCCGATTCTGAAGGATTATCTACCTTTAAATTATAGAAGAATTCACAATTGGAATTAAAAATTCCGATCTGGTTAATTGTTTGGTTCGAGCCGGTATTTAAAAGCCTTGAAGGTCTGTCGGCTGTAAGAATAATCAACGGAATTTGAGAGTTATATGCCTCGATTATAGCAGGGTATAATTCTGCAACAGCAGTTCCCGATGTACACACAATTGCCACAGGTTCTCTCGTAATTTTTGCAATCCCCAATGCAAAAAATGCGGAAGCTCTTTCATCTATTATCAGATGTTTTTTTATTGAGTCATTTGCTGCAAAGGCGAGTGTAATTGGCGTATTTCGCGAACCAGGGGATATACACACATGTTTGAGTCCTAATTCCTTTAGGGTACTGACAATAATTGAAGAAAAGAAATAATTAAGATTGGTTTTCATCGAGAAACAGTGCAGTGAGTGGAATGAACTTCAGTTCTGTCTCGGAATATTCACTTTGCGGGTCGGATTCACCAACAATGCCGCCTCCTGCATAAAGTGTTGCAGACCCTTCATCAATATATCCGCAGCGGATGGAAACAAAAAATTCTGTTACACCCCCGGCAGAAGTGTAGCCCAAAACTCCGCCGTAGAGATCGCGCGGTTTCCCCTCTATTTTGTTAATTATCCGTGCAGCTTCCATTTTTGGCTCACCACAAAGTGCAGGTGTGGGGAAGAGAAGATTCAAAGGCACGAGAGGTGCTATCTCTTTATCAACAATTGCAGTTACAGGAGTCCTTAAGTGAGTCACATTCGAAAGTCTTTTGGTTGTAGGCATCTCATCGTATCTTATGTCATCGGATATTTTTCTTAGATTTGAGACGATAAAATCCCTCACAATCATGTGCTCCAGAAGGTTTTTTGAAGAACCAAGTAATTCATCTTCCAGAGTATCCTGTAAACGGGGTTTCTCGGAAGATCTGATAGAACCGGCCAATGCTTCAGCCGTAAGTTTACCGCTCTGCAGTTTAAAAAGCTTTTCAGGGGTTGCGCAAAGGAAATATCTACCTGAGTAATTGGTAAGGATAATTGTACACTCCGGATAAGAGAGTGCGAGTGATGATACGGCAGCTTCAAAATCAAAATCACCTGAGAATTTAATTTTCCTTTCTCTCGAGATAACTCCTTTTGAAATTTTTCCTGCAGCTATTTCGGCTTTCATTTCAGAAATTTTATATGCAAATATTTCAAAAGATTCATCGTTAATTCCCTCAACAAATATTTGCTGCTTTGTCCGGGGAGAGAAGTCGCTATTAAAATCTGGAGGTGAAAAGAAATTGTGGATGAATTCCGGTATGGTCTCGTCACCATCAGGCGTGTTCAGCCTGATATGATATTTATTTCCTTTTCTTCTGATCACAGAAACGGGCATTATCCAGCGTGAAAAGAGTGAGTTTTCCGAACTGTGCCAAGGGAAAGAAATGTAAGAAAAGAAATCGGGAAGCGGTGAGCCGGAATGGCTGAAATCTTCGACCGCTTTTGGTAATACAAGCTTCTGTAAACCGTTATAATCATCCACTGAAATATCTTCAACGATCCCAAATGCAATTATTTCAGAATCTTCTTCCGGTGAGGCTACATAGAATGTCGCTAAATCGGGATCATTGAGCAGGGAAGACAGTTTTCTTCCTGAGTGTTCTGTCTCGAATATGCGTGCGGTAATTTTGTTTATTGAACAGAACCTTCGGGATTCTTTTAATTCGAAAACCCGGTCCTTGATGTCTCTCATAATAGTCTATTTTTTAAGTCTGAAGTAAAAAGTGGAGCCTTCGCCAAATTTGCTTTCAACTTCGATTTTTGAATCATGTGCTTCGAGAATATGCTTAACAATCGCAAGCCCCAAACCGGTTCCGCCGACATCTCTCGATCTTGCCTTATCTATGCGATAAAATCTTTCAAAGATACGGGAAAGATCCTCGGAATGAATGCCGACACCTGAATCTTTCACTTTGATGATACAATCGCTCTCTTCTTCCTCAACAATTATTTCAACTTTTCCTTCGTTCGTGTATTTCACAGCATTCTGAAGCAAGTTGACCATTACCTGACGAAATCTCGCTTTGTCACTGTAAATTTGTAAACCCTTTCTTACAGGGTGAAGGAGCAGCTCGATATTATCATTTTCGATTGTTGGTTCAAACTCGTCCAACAACTCATCGAGTGAGTTTTTCAGGTTAAAATATCTGAAACTCATCTTCATCTGACCGGATTCAATCAAAGAGATGTCGATCAAATCGTTCAGGAGGTTGCTCAGATTTCCCGTGTGCTCATAAGCCTTTCTCAGGAAATGCATATTTACTTTGGGATCTGCTATCGCCCCATTTAAAAGCGTTTCGATGTATCCACTGATGGCAAAAATGGGTGTTTTCAATTCATGGGAAACATTTCCCAGAAACTCTTTCCTCATTTGTTCAAGTTTTTTGAGATAGATAAAATCGGACTGAATTTTTTTTACCATCTCATTCATTTCAAGCTGGATATCTTCAAGACCCTCGTTCAAAACAAGTTCGGCTGTAAGGTCAATCTCCTTGGAAGCAATCAAATTCAGAGTTTGCTTTATATTGGAAAGATCAGACTGTCTTTTTTTACCAATATAATAAAAGAAGAAAGCAAGCGAAACAAGACCCGGGAGGAGCATAAAGATGGAATCGAGTTTGAGAATGAATACACACAACGACAACAAAAGGAAGATGCCTAGCGAATAGATCATTTCCTCCGTGTATCGTGACGCAGCACGAAGGCTGTTAATCAAGCTCTTTGAACCGGTATCCGACACCCTTGACAGTCTCTATGAGATCCTGAAATGCACCCAGTTTTTCCCTTATTTTTCTTACATGAACATCGACAGTTCTTTCAACTACGAACACATCGGAACCCCATACATATTTAAGCAGAGCAGTTCTGCTGTGAACGATACCCGGACTGTTCAGGAGGAAAAAAAGAAGTTCAAATTCTTTTCTCGGAAAAATCTTTTCCTCAGAATCAACAACCACAATGTATTTATCACGGTCAATCTCTATGGGCCCGTATTTGATAAGGTTTGCGGCATCCTCAAAACTGAATTCTGCCCTGGTGGAGTTTCTGAGAGTGGCTTTGATTCTGGCGACAAGTTTGGTAGGGGAAATTGGTTTTGTAATGAAGTCATTGGCACCAAGTTCCAGGCCTTTTATCTCATCATACTCACTTGATTTGGCAGTAAGGAAAATAACGGGAGTTTTTTCAGTTGCTTTGTTGGCTCGTATCTTACGACAGACTTCATACCCGTCAAGTTTTGGCATCATTATATCAAGCAAAACGAGATCAGGGTCGTGACTCATCATCTTCAGTCCTTCTTCACCATCGGTTGCAGAAATTACTTCGAATCCATCTTCTTCCAAATTGTATTTGATGAACTCAATAATATCTTTTTCGTCCTCAATGATGAGTATTTTAGTTGCCATTGTTAAACCAAGACCTCTTTTCTGGTGGAAGCTGACAAATACATGTTTTGGATAATTTTTAATCGTGCGACCGAATCTTCTGCAGAGGAGAGTACAGGGTTAAGTCCTTTTATTGCACCAATGAAATGATTCAGTTCATTCTGATATGATTTTTCCAGATGGGCTTTCCTGTTGTCATTCAGCATTGGTTTCAACTCGACATCCTGCCCGTCAATATTTTTGATAATCCTGAGAGGATTAATCAGAGCATTCCCTTTAGTACAGTAGATTTCCAAATCGAAAGTATTCTTTTGAGAAGCGATCGCCCAGGATGATTCGAGGTAAATCATCGAGTTTGACTTGGCTCTAATCATACTTACGGAGGAATCCTCAACATTTTTAGTGTTAATGAAAAAATTATGGGTAGAGACCGAAAGTATCTCGGGAAAATTAAGAAACCACAGTGCTACATCAAGCAAAACAATGCCAAGGTCAAAAATTACACCTCCTCCGGATTCATCTTTTTTGGTAAACCATTTTGCAGAACTTGACTGGGACTTGAACCAGGAACACTTAACAAAGAATGGATCGCCAAGTTCTCCTGAGTTGATGATACCCTTCAGGAGCATGATGTCCGGTCTGTATCTCATGTTCATCCCCACCATTGCTATGAGCCCCTTTTCTTTGGCGGTGTCAGCAATTTTTTGTGCTTCTTCAATGGTTCTGGCAAGGGGTTTTTCAACAAGTATGTGTTTACCTGCATTGAGACAATCCAGAGCTATCTGCATGTGTGATTTTGTAGGAGTGGCAATTATAACTGCATCAATCTCTACCTGCTCCAGCATTTTATGATAATCAGTAAACGCATGGTTCACCTTGAATTTTGAGGCAACCTCAAGCAGTGCGTTTTTATTAATATCAGCAATGGCTGTGATCTCGACCTCTTTGTTTCGGAAGAGGTCGGGGAGGTGTATCAGTTGGGAAATACCGCCCAGCCCGATTATGCCGAATTTTATTTTTGACATCAGACTAAAACCTTGTTTATATGGTTATCTATTTCAACAAAATCAGTGATTCTTTTCAGGATACCTTCGGGGTCGATTTCGAGGATTCTGTGAAGTTCAGCCTGAGTACCGTGGTCAACAAATTTATCCGGGAGTCCGATGCGCAGTATATCATTTTTATACCCTTTGTCAACAAAGTATTCCGCAACAGCAGAACCGAAACCACCTACAATGGTGTTCTCTTCGAGAGTGACGATTTTTTTATGAGTTGTCGAAATCTCATCGAGAAGTTTCTCGTCGAGCGGTTTGATGAATCGCATGTTAACAAGTTTTGCAGAAATGCCGGCAGCTTCGAGCTTGGGGAGCGTTTTGACTGCATAATCTACCATTGACCCAACAGCGAGAATGGCTACATCATTTCCTTCTTCCAAAACCTCAGCTTTGCCGACCTCATACTCAACAAATTCATCACTGAGGGGTACACCAAGCGCGTTTCCTCTTGGGTATCTTATTGCAACGGGACCGCCCTTCAGTTTTGTGGCGGTGTAAAGCATGTTCCTTAATTCATTTTCATCTTTCGGAGCCATTAATACAAGATGTGGAATCATTCTCAGGAATGTAAGATCGAGTGTTCCGTGATGAGTCGGACCATCTGCACCTACAAGTCCCGCTCTGTCGAGCACAAATACGACATGCAGTTTTTGCAATGCTATGTCATGAATTATTTGATCAATTGCCCTTTGGATAAAGGTCGAGTAAATGGCAACAACGGGAATGACACCCTGAGTTGCCAAACCGGCAGCAAAAGTAACACCATGTTCCTCAGCAATACCTACATCATAATAGTTTTCCGGACAATTTTTTTGCAGAATATTAAGGCCTGTCCCGTCGGGCATGGCAGCAGTAACTCCAACAATTTTAGGGTTTGCTTTTACAAGTTCAACAAGAGCCTCACCGAAAATTGTTGTATAGGCAGGTGGAGCACCCTCTTTTTTGTAGGCGACTCCGGTAACCTTGTCAAAAGGTGTGGAAGCGTGAAGCCGTTGTACATGTTTTTCAGCAGGGGCGTAGCCCTTTCCTTTTTCCGTGTTAGCGTGAATAAGGATGGGTCCCGTTAAATTCTTTGCAGCTTCAAAAACTTTAACGAGCTGATGGACATTGTGACCGTTTACCGGTCCGAAATATCTGAACCCGAGAGCTTCGAAAAGCATGCCGGGGGTCACTATTGATTTGATACCCCCTTCAACCCTGCCGACAACTTTTCTCAATCTGTCTCCAAAGTTGTCCATTTTACCGGTTAAATCCCAAACATAACCCTTAAATTTATTGTAATCGGGACTCGTAATAATCGAAGTAAAATAGTTGGAAAACTGCCATACATTTTGCGCTATAGACATATTGTTATCGTTTAGCACGACAATAAGATTCGAGTGGAGCATACCGGCATTGTTCATTGCTTCGTAAGCCATGCCACCTGTCATTGCACCATCACCGATGACTGCAATAACTTTCCGGTTTGTATTCATGTATTTATTGGCTTCAGCAATACCGAGTGCAGCGGAAATAGAGGTTGAAGCATGACCTGCACCGAATGCATCATACTCGCTTTCATTTCTCTTCAGAAATCCGGAAAGCCCGTTTAATTGTCTGATAGTGGGGAGCAGTTCTTTTCTTCCGGTCAGAATTTTATGCGGATATGCCTGATGACCTGTATCCCAAACGATTTGATCTTCGGGTGTATTGAAAACTTTGTGCATCGCGACGGTAAGTTCTACTGCTCCGAGTCCGCCACCGAAATGACCACCGACTACAGAAATAACATCTACCATATATTGTCTGACATCGGTACACAGTTGCCGCAGTTCAGGGATGGAAAAGTCTCTGAAATCAGCAGGAACATTTACCTTTGAAAGAGCAGGGTAGTTGTTCATATCAACCATTCTTATTCTCCAAAAAATAGATTAAAACATTGGTGATCATTAATATGATTTAAAGGAATTTTTCAATTCCGTGATTTTAAGTTCAGCTTGTTTGAGCGAAGAGAGACACTCCTGAGAAAGTTTCATGCCTTCTTCGTAAAGCAGAATCGCCTGTTCAAGATCCAGATCAGGATCCTCCAACAGCGAGGATATTTGCTCAATCCTCTCGAGTTTAATTTTAAATTGCGACACTTCGCTGGTATTGTTACTCATCTTTACCTTTAATAAGAATTTTTCCGTCAAAAAAGTTCAAGTCGAAAGATTTTTCTTTGTCGAGCCCGGTGGAAAGTTTTACAAATTTCCCATCCTGTGTAACATAGACGAATCCCTTTTTAAGAATTCGTTTGTGATCATTTGATTTCAAATGGAGCAATGCCGAATTTACTCTGTTTTTAAAATCCTTGACGAGATTGTTTATATTATTGTCGATTTGCATCAGAGCAAAATCGAGTCGCTGACTGTTGAATTTAATAAGGCTTAGAGGAGCCGACATCACCGGAGATTCAACAAATCTGTAAACCCGTTCCTGTTTTGATTTAAAGTTTGCAAGTGTTCTGTTTTCAATCGTTTGAGAGAGGTTTTTTACTGCCGATAAAACCTCGTTGAAATCAGGAGTGACGAGTTCCATAGCTGCAGTGGGAGTGGCTGCTCTCAAATCGGCGACAAAATCTGAAATGGTGAAATCAACTTCATGACCGACAGCCGAGATTACAGGAATGCGCGAACGGGCAATAGCTCTTGCTGTTGTCTCTTCATTGAAAGCCCACAAATCTTCAAGACTGCCTCCACCTCTGCCGACAATAATTACTTCGATATCATCATATTTATTAAGTTGATCAATGGCTTCGGCGATACTTTGAGCGGCACCTTCACCCTGAACCCTGGCTGAGGCGAGAACCAGCTCGACCATCGGGAATCTTCTGTTGGCAACAGCGATGATATCCTGCCAGGCGGCACCGGTAGAAGAGGTGACCACTCCGATTTTGGAAGGAAATGAACCAACCGGGTTCTTCCGTGAGGCATCAAAAAGCCCCTCTTTGCCGAGCTTTTCCTTTAGAAATTCGAACGCAACCTGCAGATCACCAACCCCGACATTTTTCATAGTCTGAACATCAAGCTGATAACTGCCTCTGGGTGCGTAAACCGTCACGGGCCCGCTACAGATCACCTGCATTCCATCTTTTGGAGTAAACCCAAGCTTCCTGTTGTTACTGCTCCACATCGAACAGGAGATGGAAGCATCGGAATCTTTCAGTGTAAAATACCAGTGTCCCGAGGAATGAGCTTTGAAGTTGGATATTTCACCAATAATTGTCTCATTCCGGAACCCCATCTCCAGGGTTGCCTTGATTTCGAGAGTCAGTTTAGTTACAGATTTGTATTGCGGGAGTTGCATAAATATTTAAAAAATGAAACTATAATAATACGAAATTAAAACTTTATGCTAAAACCCAGAGTGGGAAGAATTGGAAACATGGAGGTCGGTCTGACACCCAGTTTTTTATCCTCCGTTACATAATAATTATAGCCAATAATGTTTGATTTGTTGTATACATTTATAACATCAAGATAGAAACTCCAGTCGAGACCCCAGAACCGGGCGAGTGCGGTTACCCTTACATCAAGCCTGTGGTATTCCGGTTTTCTCGAGTTGAACCGGTTTCTGTCCTCGAATGCCACATCGTAGATGACTTCCGAAAAACTTCCGTTGGCACTTCTTCTGACAGCGAGGATGGGGGAGTCGAGTTGACGGTCTCCGTCGGTATCCATAAAAATAACCCTGGGAGCAACTCCCTCGGGAGTTGTCAGAGGAAATCCTGAACCATATTGCCATCTGACACCCAGATTCCACGATTTGGCAAACTGGTAATCGAGCACGATGTTTATTGTATGTCTTTGGTCAAATCTGAATGGCACGGTAAAATTTCTCTCGAATCGATCAGCCACGGCAAATGAATATGAAATCCATCCGCTGATTTTGGAATTTCTGTCAAGGTTTTTCTTTGCAAGCATCACTTCCAGTCCGTAAGATTCACCATAGGAATCGTTTACAGGAATCTGGGTGAGTGAATCTGACTGCACCCTAACCGGTCTCGTCCAACCGGAACTTGAGTTTGGATCCTGTCCCGGAATCCGTTCGGTGTAGAAACGGGTGCCGGTAACTATTTTTGGAACCACCAGATTATGAAAATCCTTGTAGTAGGCTTCCACTTTCAGATTCCATTCGAAGGAAAGCCATCTTTCAACACCCAGGATATAATGAATCGCTTTGGATGCTTCCAGTGTTTCAGTATTTTGACGGGAAAAATCGTAGAGAACTCCTGCATCCTGAAGTTTTTCGTAACCGGGGGACTGATAGAATATACCCCAGGAAGCCCTTATCGTTGTAAGGTCATCGTATGCCCATGAAGCTGATATTCTTGGGGCTATGTATGATTTTTCAAGAATCTGATAATTATCGAATCGAAGTCCTGCACTTATGTAAAACCTTTCCCACAGATTAAATCTGTTTTGAAGATATGCTCTGTAGCGATAATAGGTTTTTGTGTCGTTTAGATCGTCGATTGAGGAACGAAAATTTGGATTTGCTGAGAACAAAGCCCGAAGCTGGGGGTCAAATTCAAAGTCAAATGCAAGGGTGGTTGTCAGACGGTCGAGCCCAAAACCAGCCTCGAGAAGATTGTTGTTTCCCCAAAGCAGGTTGAGTTTCGAGTCCCATGAGTATTTTTCAAAAATAAATTCTGACTTAAACTTAAAGTTCAGGAGATAGGGGCTTAGTGTATCAGAATCGAATCCTTTAAAACTTTCTCTGTTCAAAGATGGATCAAGGACTTCCGAGTCAAACCCGGCATCGCCGCTGTTTTTATACCAGGAAAGGGTTGACTGAAAAAACAGATCCGAGTTCGGTGCATAATCCCATGTCAAACCGATAACATCGTTTCTCGTAACATTATTAACCGAGATGCTGTCCGGTGAAACACGGTCCTTACCTGAGACGATATTTACACCATCTGCGGAGTAAATTCCAAAAAGTTTGATTTTATGTCCATCGAAAGGACCGAAGGTAAATTTTGCCTGAATATCATAAAAATTGGGGAAAGCCGAGTCGTCCTCGATAAGTCCGGCACTTTTTGCGAAAGGTTCGAGAATCAAATCATAATATGTTCTTCTGCTGTTTATCAACCAGCTCCCTTTAATGTTAAAGGGATTTTTTCCCTCGAGTACCAGATTAGCATTGGTGATGGAAGCATTTAGACTTCCGGTAATGCCTTTTTTTGTTGAACCCTCTCTGTTTGATACTTCGAGGACTGCTGAAAGCCGGTCACCGTAATTTGTCGGAAAACCACCTGTAATAAGAGTGATATCTGAAACTGCATCGGGATTGAACATGCTGATGAATCCATAAAGCCGGTAGGGATTGAAAACCTCGACATTGTCCATGATTATCAGATTCTGGTCGGGACCTGAACCTCTTACAACGAGCTGAGAGGAAAAATCGTTTGGGGCTACAATTCCGGGGAGAGCCTGGAGAGTTCTGAGAACATCCTCACCGGCACCGGGGAGTACCTTAGCCTGTTCGGGTTCAAGTTCGATTACACTCGTTTCAGTGTCGGAAGCATCCCGCGATTTCTCTGAAATGACAACTTCATCGAGCAGAATATTAGTTTCGGAGAGGGAAATATTTGCTGTGAGTGTTTTTCCCGCTTCTATCAGAATGCTCTTCTCAACCATTGAAAAGCCAATGTACGAAAAAGAGATAGTCTTTTTTCCCGCCGGGATGTTTTTTATTTCATAATAACCATCAAGGTCAGTGACAGCACCAAGTCTGGTATCTTTGATTTTTACAGTTACTCCCGGTAAAGGTTTGCCCTGACTTGAGACTACGCCTTTAACGCTTCCAGATTGAGCTAAAAGTGAGACTACAGATAAAATAGAGATAAAAGCAAATTTCTTAAGCATGGTTCCTCGATTATGATACACATCATATGTTATAACACATGACTGATAACATAAATTCCAAAGTCATCAGCTTTCTTTTGCTTAAAAGGAGAAGGTCAGAAAATAGGAAGTGAGACCTATGTTTATGTCAAAATGATTCAAGATTTCAGCTGAAGGGAAGAAGTTGTATCTTGCTTTCAGATTAAAATTAATCACTCTGAAAATATCGAAAAATCCGAAGGAAATTTCAGGGGAAATACCATTTACACCGAGAAAGTTGGTCGTGTAGCTTATTCCCGGAGCCGCGTATTTTATAATTGGAATTTCAAACGGAAATTTTAGACCTGTGAAAAAGCGATTCCTGAAATCAATGTCAGGTGTGTGAGCGTATTCCAAAGAAAGCGCCATCCAAGGGAGCTCTGAGATCGCACTTTGAAAAACAACTACAGGGATTTCTTTAAAGAATGAGAATCTGCTCTCATTTTTGAAAAGGGAAGTACCGACAGAAGGTACAAGAAAAGCAATTCCACCGAGCGTACAATCTGTAAGGTAACCAAGCCATGTTCCTTCAATCTGAGGTTCGAAAGGTAACTTTATTTCAAACTCCTCACTCGAACTCTTGTTCCCCAATGCATCCTCAACATAAATTATTGTTTTCAACAATTGGGAAGAAGCCTTCACATTTGAAACATCCGTGGTAAACCGAAAACTTTCACCAAGGGTGTCGGATACGACAAATCGCTGTTTCCCTTCAAAAACGACTGTTGCTTTTGCAGGTGAAGTGGTGAAGAAATAGATAACGATTTCATTTTTCTCTTCTTCCCTAACATATGACTCAATCACATAAACTCCAACGGAGTCTTCAACAAAAACGGTACTCGTATCTGACCCTGCTACAAGTGAGTCCTGTCCTTCCGGTACGGATGAAGAATCGGGGTTTTCCTGCGCAAAGTTTGTTGTGAACAGGAGAAAAATAAATACAGCTATAAACTTCAAAGTTTTCATTTTGTATCGATCAAATTTTCAAAATTGAGAATTGAGTAAAAGTATTACCGAAAAAGAGAATTATTTCCCGGGCAAATTACCCAAAATCTGTATAAAAACGCAAAATATCTTTAAAAAATAATACCTCAAAGAGTTTGGCATAAAATTCGCTTATAAAAAAGCAACAAGCATGAAGAAAATGAAAAACATACTTTTTTATTCACCAGATCTTAGTTTTTGTGCCAGTGTGCTGATGTACTTTGAGAAGAAGTACGCAGTTACCACGACAAATGATTTTGATCAAATCGAAAAATTTCTGAAGAGTTCAGATTTCGACATGCTTATTATTGACTGCCAGCCGAATGAGAAGATCGAAAATCTCATCAAGAATATACAACCCATGCCCATCATAATGACATATGTATTCACAAGGAATATTTTGTCGCTGGAATCCCAGATTCGCAGCTATGTAAATGCCATTCTTTACAAGCCATTTGATTTTGAAGAAATGTCGGGAAAAATCGACATTTTGATGGCAAATTAGCACTTCCAACCCGTTTTTACCCTTTTTATTGGGAATCCAATTGATATATTAAACCATTGGATAATTGTAATTTGTTCAATAAATTAAACAGTTGTTTGTTTTATTGAACAATGTGCAATTCGTTGATGTTTGAATTTAGAAGAAACAAGGCACAAATGATCAGGCACGATATTTGCTGAATCATTTAAAAAAAGGAGCCGTCATGAAAACCACGATTTTTATACCAGTTTTATTGTTCGCCTTTTGGGCTACGGGCTGCTACACCCAGTTTGAAGTGCAGCGACCCGAAACCAAGGAGGTAGAGATTGAAGTAGTCCAAAGAGACTCTGATGATTCCGTCTCTGAAATTGATGATACTACAGTCGTCTCCAAAATTGAAACTGACACCGACTACGACATAACCATCAAAAGATATAAATATGTGGAACAGGATGATTACTGGACCCGTCCGGTAGTCTCCGTCAATATTGGTTACGGCTACGGTTATGTTTGGGATAATTTTTGTTATGATCCTTTTTGGGCATGGTATTACAATCCATACATCTATTATCCAAGATGGGTTTATCATCCGTGGTACTACTGGTATGACCCCTATCCTTATTACTATGGCTGGAACTACGGCTACGGGCATCATTATGGCGGACATTACGGTTACAACGATGGTTTCTCGAAATACAAATATCGTGACAGAGATATCAGTTCCATTCGTGGCAGAGATGGAGGCAGAGGATCGAGAGGATCTGGAGGTGACGGATCAGGTGCGAGAACTCCCGGAATCACCGGAGGCAATGATCAGGCTGCAAAACGCTCAGGCGTAAGGAATGACGGTTCACGAAACGGTTCAGGAGCCACAGATGATGAAGTGAAAACTGAACGCAAACGGGGTGGTTTTGATACCTGGAACCGGGATGAGGAACCTGTGGTAAAAAGAAATTCCGGCAGGGAAGTTACTAAACGGGATGTCCGTTCGGGTGACAGAACCGATGGTACGGGAAACGATACCAAAAAAATTGAAAAAAGGTCAACTGACAGAAATGACGGTGAATCACCTGCAGTTACCCGCAAAAGAGATAACCGCAATGACGGCGAGAAAAAGGGTAACAACAACTCGGGAACCAGAAAATCAACCCGGGAGACAAAAAAGAATGACAATTCAGGCAGTACAGGAAGGGAAACAAAACGACCTTCGAGAAATGACGGTGACAACAACAGTTCCGGTAAAACCTACAAATCACCATCAAGAAATGACGGTAACTCCAGCGGATCAGGAAATTCGGGAAAATCGTATAAATCACCATCAAGAAATGACGGTAACTCCAGCGGATCAGGAAGTTCTGGAAGAAGTAACAGGGGCTCAAGCAGAAATGACGGCGGATCGGGCAGCGGGAGTTACAGGTCACCTTCTTCCTCCTCAGGAAGCAGTGGTCATTCATCAGGTTCGTCCCGTTCCAATTCAGGATCGAGCTCAGGCAGCAGCAGACGGTCGGGTTCGAGATAACGAGGTTTAATATGAAAAATTTGATTTTGATATTCCTTTTGCTCTTTTCTCCTCTCGTTTTGAGCGGTTGTTATACGATAGTTGACACCGGACAGAGTCTTTCTGAAGAGGAGATAACCGAGATAGAAAGAGACTACGATGAAGAGGATTATGTCCAATCTTACTATTCGGGTAATTATTTTGGCGGATATTCAAGCTACCACGGGCTTCCCTGGTGGTACTCCATCACCCCGGTGACAGTGGGTTCAAGCGGCTCGTTGGATGGAAATGATGCCGAATCTCCGGTTACAAGAAAAAGAGACAGGGAGAAGACAAATCTTAGAAATCGTGACGGCGGAAGAAATTCTTCGGGTGAATATTCCGGAGCTACGACTACCAGAAGCGGTTCGGGAAGTTCGAGCGGTAATTCGGGTTCAACAACCCCGACTACCACTTCCACTTCAACAGCTCCGGCAAAAAAATCATCCAATAGTGATGACAACAGTAACAGCAGAAGCGGTAATTCCGGTGATAATAAAAACAGTTCAGGGCGGACCAATTCAGGAGGCGGAAGAAAATGAAAAAATTGATGATATTATTTCTTTTTTCTACGGGTTTGATTTTCTCTCAGACTGTTAATGACGCTGTCAGGCTTGCGATGCCCGGATTCGGATCCGGAGCCAGGTCGATCGGAATGGGAAACGCTTTCGTGGCGATGAGCGATGACGGATTGGGTATGAATTCCAACCCAGCCGGCATTGCGTTGGTCAGAAGGTTCGAGCTTGGAACAGGATTCAAGTACTCAAGTACAGGCAATAATACCACATTCTTCGGAAATCAGAACAGTGTGAACAATTCTGCAGCACTTCTGGATAATTTTTCAATTCTTATCCCGGTTCCCACTTTGAGAGGAAGTCTCGTTCTCGGAACTTCCTACAATAATGTACATGACTTTTCCGGTAAGCTGGCTTTCAACGGTTTTAACGCTGGCAGCAATTCCATGATTCAGAATCTGAACAGCTATTCGAACATTCCTTTCGAGCTTTATCTTACTGATGATAATTCGGTCACGAAAATCAATGGAAGACTCAATCAGTCAGGGACAAGACTTCAGACTGGCTCAACCGGCGTCTGGAATTTCTCGGCAGCGTATGAGGCTTATAAAAATCTCTTTCTCGGTGTCACAATAGGTATCGGACGGGGAGATTATGAAAATAATTTTGATCTTCGTGAAAAAGATGTCAATGGTGTTTATGAAGGAAATGAACTGGCTCCGGGAAATGCCTTTACCAAACAGTTCAGAACATTTGACTATAAAACAATGCTAAACTGGGATGTAAGTTTCTACGACATAAAATTAGGAATGCTTTATCAAGTGAGGGACCTGGCAAGAGTCGGAGTTGCCGTCGAAATGCCTACAACCTACACCATCAAGGAAAAATATGGTGTTGAAGCTTCGTCTTCCTGGGGTAATGGAAGAGTGGTTTCTGTTGATCCCGCTGATTATGCCAGTGATGTTGAATATGAGATTTCGAAACCGTTTAAGTTTACTGGTGGTGTTTCAGTCAATTTCAGAGGACTGATTATTTCCGGACAGGCATCATTTATGGATTACTCGCAGACAAAATTCAGAGATATTTCAGGACTTGGAAATTCATTCGTCAGTGGTCTCAATAAAGATGTGCAGGCAACTCTCAGGGCGGTACTCAATTACAATTTCGGTGCGGAATACACAATCCCTGTCATTGATGCACGGGTAAGAGCGGGATATTTCACTTTGAAATCACCCTATAAAGAGGATCCTTCAGAATATGACAGAAAATTCCTGACTTTTGGGTTTGGCTATCTGCTCGACGGAGAATTGTCTTTTGATGTGGCTTACATGTATGGCTGGTGGAAAGATTTTGGTGAAAACTACGGGTTTAATCAGTCAAGAACCCTTCAGGATATAACTTATCACAATGCTGTTTTTGGTGTTTCTTTCCGTTTCTAAATCCGGAGTTTCCCATTAAGGGTCTGCTTATCAGGATTGAGGGCCAAAGCCACTGGGTGATGCCTGAAAGAGAAAACCGGGTCATCAGGTGTGTTCTTCGAGGCAGGTTCAAGCACGACCTCCGAATGAAAAAGGACAAGCTCCTGCTTACTGACATTGCGGTTGTAGGAGATTTCGTAGAATTTGACTTGATAGATGACACCTCGGGTGTGATTTTTGCCGTTGATTCAAGAAAAAATTACATTTCACGAAAAGCACCTAAAATCAAAGGTTCAACTCTAAGGGGGGAACGCCTCGAACAGGTAATCGCTGCCAATATAGATCAGATTTTTATTATCTGTTCATTTGGAGTGCCACCATTCAACAACAAGGCTCTCGACAGATTTCTTGTGATTGCCGAAAGTTCAAATATTCATCCGGTAATTGTGTTTAACAAGCTGGATCTTGTTGAAATACCCGAGGAACCAGAACTTTGGGCTGAACTGTACACCGGTTTGGGATATGAATTGTATGCTGTCTCGGCATTGACAGGGGAGGGAATTGATGACTTAAGAACACGATTTACCGGAAGGAAGAGTCTGTTTTGGGGACACTCTGGTGTGGGCAAGTCATCTCTGATAAATGCGCTTTTCCCTGAACTCAATCTTGCGACCGGGGATATAAGCGCCTATTCACAAAGGGGAAAGCACACCACTGTTATTGTTAACATGAACAGAATTGACAATGATACCTTCCTTATTGATACTCCCGGTATCAGGGAAATCGCCCCCTTCGGTATTCAAAAAGATGATTTAAGCCACTATTTTGTCGAGTTTGCAGATCATCTCCAAAAATGTAAATATAAACCGTGTACTCATCTGCATGAACCCGGCTGCGGAGTAATTGAAGCTGTCGAAAGGGAGGAGATATCTCCCGAAAGATACGACAGCTATCTTCGGCTTTTGGATAACATTGAAGAGGATATGGTATATTGAGATTCAGAATTTCGGAACTTCAGGACCCCGGAGCTTCAGAACTGCTGATTTTCTGAAGTACTGAAGTATTTTACATCACACGAGATAAAAAAATATTTCTTTTTCTCTTTGATTTTTGTTGTAAACCCATTATATTGCATGTATGAAAGTAAAAGTAATTTTTCTCGCACTCCTTTTTTCTATCGGCACGCTTGTAGCCGGCGCATTTCTCGACTTTTTCTATGCAAAAAGTGAAGACGGGAAAGTGAAGGTTGAATGGAAAACCACCTCTGAAAGCAATCTCAGAGAGTTTACCATTGAGAGAAGAACGCACAACACCCCTTTCACAGAAGTTACCACTGTAAGACCAAAAGGTAACAACTCCTACTATGTCTATTATGACGAAGGTGCCTACAAAACCACCGATGTCATATATGTTTACCGTCTCAGAATAAATGACAGGGATAATTCGGCTTCTTATTCAAAAGAAGTGTCGGTCAGTCATTCAGTTTCAGGTTTCAAGAAGACCTGGGGCAGCATAAAGGCAATGTTCCGTTAGAATAAACGATAAATTGGTTCCTTTCCCTCTCAAATCCCAACAAAGAATCCTCTTTTACCTCCTTTTAGTATTTCCTTTTCTATTTTCTTCCTGTGCAACAACAATCAGGAGTTCATCGGGAAAGATTCCCGGGCAAAACAGCAACAATTCCACGTCAAAATTAAGGCAAAACATTCGTGTATTGCTGGATGAAGAGGTTAAGGAATTTTCCTTTAAACTGGATATTGATGCAGAATTTCTTGTGGGTGAAGAGAGAAAAGGGGTTATAAATGATGGTGAAAAAATTGTTGTCAGTTCCGCAAAAGGCGTTGTAAATATTACATTACCATCCGGCGCGATCTCTGCTCCGTTTGTTAAAATGAAACCTGCCAACAACCAGGAATTTATAAATTTCCATAAAAAATCTTACAGGGGTGAACTCTGGTTTTTGGCTCAGGGATCAAAGACTTTTGTTGTTAATTATCTCGATCTTGAAGACTACCTCCTTGGCGTGGTCCCTCTTGAGATAGGGTTGAAAGACAATCATTTTTTCGAAGCTTTGAAATGTGCAGCAGTTGCGGGAAGGACCTTTGCCTTAAATCGTATTGTTGAGAAGAGAGCTTTTTTTGATGTGACTGATGGAGTGAAGGATCAGGCATATGGTGGACTTGATGTCGAAACAGGAATTGACAGCAGGGCTGTTAGGGAGACCGAAGGTCTGATTTTGACCTATAATAAAAAACCTGCGCTCGTCTTTTACCACGCCAATTGTGGCGGGCATACCGAGGATATTGCGAATGTATTTGGTCCTGTTGATCTCCCGTACCTTAAAGGGGTTCCTGACGGAGATCCGCCATACTGCGAAAAATCACCCTCGTACCGCTGGACAGAGACCTACACTCCGTTCGAAATCATAAGATATCTTTTTGACGCTCAGTTAATCAAGTCAAAAAACCTTGTTCTTGAGGGACTTGAGATAAAAGAGCGCTACAGATCGGGACGGGCAAAAGGACTTGTTGTCAATATAAGGGATCAGAAACCATTTTTAATCCCCGGTTCAAAGATCAGGGATGTTATTAAGAGCAAAAAGGATAATTCCATCCTCCGAAGTTCCAATTTCACTATTGAATTGATTGAAAAGGAGGGGATTCTTAGCAAGATAGTCTTTACAGGCAAGGGTAATGGTCATGGAGTTGGTATGTGCCAATGGGGAGCGTTAAATCAAAGCCGTAGCAAAACACCATTTACCGAAATTCTCTTACACTATTTCCCGGGTACTGAAATAACTCAAGTTTATGATAATTGATATAGAAGTGGTTCTCGCATCCGCCTCACCAAGAAGGCGTTTTCTCCTCGGTCAGATAGTCCGTAAACTGGAATTTATTTCCCTTGATACCGATGAGTCGTTTGATGCGGAGGTTCCCAGGAAGGAAGTGGCGACACTTCTCGCAAAACGGAAAATGGATGATGCGCTTGGACGCGGCATAGAGGGTATTATAGTTACTGCGGACACAATAGTGGTTTTAAACAATGAAATACTCGGAAAACCGGCAGATGCAACTGAAGCAAAAAAGATGCTGGGTATGCTTAGTGGAAATGAACATGTTGTTGTCACGGGATTTTCTGTCCTGAATACAAAAAACGGAAAGCGGATCGATTCAGCAGTGGAAACCAAGGTGAAGTTTACTCACCTTACAGAAGAAGAAATAGATGGTTATGTTGCAACAGGAAGTTCATTCGACAAAGCTGGCGGGTACGGTGTACAGGATGGCTACGGTTCCATATTCATGGAGAGTATTTCGGGGTGTTATTACAATGTGATGGGTCTTCCCACTAATGCCGTTTACAAGGCTCTTAAGAAAGTTTTGAAGTGAAAAACTACAAGCAAAAGATCATCATTTCAATAATCGCATCGGTGATCATATATCTGGGTTTTTCGATTTATGCCGACCTCGACAAGGTGTTAAAGGCACTTTCAGGATTCAGCCTTTATCTGATTCCGGTAATACTTTTACTGGTATTTGCAAATTACATATTCCGTTTTATCAAATGGCACTATTACCTGGGCCTGATAGGGGTTAAGATTGGAGCAGGGGAGTCGTTTCTCATTTTTCTAAGCGGGTTTGTATTAAGCGTAACTCCGGGAAAGATGGGAGAAGTCTTGAAATCTTTTCTTTTGAAAGAGAGAACGGGGGTTGCCGTCAGCAGAACCGCTCCGGTGATTTTTGCAGAGAGGGTAACTGACATGACTGCTCTGATGATAATCGCTTTGGTGGGAGCGATGAGTTTTAACTACGGGAGGGTGTTCGCTATAGGAGCGATCGTTGCATTCATAGTTATGATCGTTGTGATTTCGAACCGTAAACTTTCATTGGGGATAATTGATTTACTGGGGAAAATCGGGTTTTTGAAGAAGATTATTCCTCACCTTCATGAGTTGTACGAAAGTGCGTATATACTGTTAAAACCCAAGCCGATTTTTCTAATGACGATATTCAGTTTATTGTCGTGGTTTTTCGAATGTTATGCGTATTTTTTGATTTTGGAAGATTTTTCTGTTGATGTTTCGCTGTTCAGAGCATCATTCTATTATTCATTCGCAACAGTTGCAGGAGCCTTGTCGTTTCTGCCCGGGGGACTTGGAGCTGCGGATGCACTTTTTACACTGTTCATTCAGTCCCTTGGGAAGTCTGAAGCCATTGCTGTTTCTTCGACGATACTGATCAGAGTGGCAACACTCTGGTTCGCTGTAATCGTCGGACTGGTTGCTTTTGGCTTGTTTCAGAGGCGCTCAGGGAAAATCGATTTAAACAAACTTAATGAGAAGGAGGTCAGCTAATGGGAAACTACAAACACATTAAAGTTCCCGCTTTTGGTGAAAAAATTACGGTTGATAAAGGGAAACTGGTAGTGCCCGATAATCCGGTGTTGTTATATATTGAAGGGGATGGTACAGGTCCTGATATTTGGAAAGCATCACAGACAGTATTTGACGCAGCGGTGGAAAAAGCGTACGGCGGAAAGAAAAAAGTTGCCTGGGCTGAAATATTTGCAGGTGAAAAATCTCTCGCAGTATATGGTGAAAACGAATGGCTCCCAGAAGAAACACTGCAGGCGATTGAAGAGTATCTCGTGGCAATCAAAGGACCGCTTACCACACCCGTTGGTGGCGGAATCAGAAGCCTTAATGTTACTCTAAGACAGAGACTCGATCTTTTTGCCTGTGTCCGTCCGGTTAAATATTACACCGGAACCCCAAGCCCTGTTAAAACTCCTGAAAAACTCGATATCGTCCTCTTTAGAGAGAACACGGAGGATGTGTATGCCGGAGTTGAATTCAAAGCGGGCTCACCTGAAGCGAATGAAATAATCGAACTTATTAATAAAAAGTTCGGAAAAAATATTCGTCCTGAATCAGGAATCGGCGTAAAACCAATGTCAGCTTTTGGTTCAAAAAGGTTAATAAAGAAAGCCATTGAATACGCACTTGATCATGGCAGAAAAAGTGTAACCCTCGTGCACAAAGGTAATATCATGAAATTTACCGAAGGCTCATTCAAAGAGTGGGGTTATGAAGTTGCCAAGGAAGAATTCGGAAATGTGACCGTGACAGAAGATGAAGTATGGTCAACTTATGGTGGTAAAGTACCTGAAGGCAAACTGCTAATTAAGGACAGAATAGCTGACAGCATGTTCCAGCAGGTTCTTCTGAGACCAGATGAGTATGATGTGGTAGCTACTCCAAACCTTAATGGTGATTACCTTTCGGATGCGGCTGCAGCGCAGGTTGGCGGACTCGGCATAGCTCCGGGCGCAAATCTCAGCTACTCGATCGGACTGTTTGAAGCCACACACGGTACTGCACCAAAATATGCAAATCTCGACAAGATCAATCCCGGTTCAGTTATTCTTTCCGGTGTGATGATGTTTGATTATCTTGGTTGGACTGAAGTTGCCAGACTTATCGAATCAGCACTTCAAAAAACCATTTCGAGCAAAGTGGTTACCTACGACTTTGCAAGACTGATGGATGGTGCCAGGGAAGTGAAAACCAGCGAATTCGCAAACGAAATAGTAAAAAACATGGGTTGATTTCCGGATTCGAGGATCCTTCTGAACCCTTAAATCCATTAATCACACTATTTTTTCAAAAAGGAGGCTTCGGTCTCCTTTTTTTATTTGACGGTATCTTAATAACTATTATTTTTGACAGTATTATATATTTTTATTTTTAAGGAACATCAAAGAATGTCTTTGATTTTATTTCAAAATGGAAGTATATTATAATACAATTAAAAAATTGTTGTAAACCCATAAAAAAATTGGAGGTAGCAATGTCAAGTGACAAAGATCTAAGCAAAGGATTACTTTTGGGCTTATTGGCCGGTGGATTGGTAGGCGCTTCGTTAGCTCTGCTTTTCGCTCCCAAGAGTGGCAAAGAACTCCGCAAGGACATTCAAGACAAGGCGGATGACTTCAAAAAAGAAGCTGAAAACCAGTTGGTAAAAGCCAAGGAAAAAGCACAGGAAGTGCTGAACGAAGGCAAGAAAAAAGGTCAGCAGATAATTGAAGATGCAAAGAAAAAAGCAGAGGAAATCAAATCCGATGCTGAAAAACTGATGAAAGGTGCAAAGGAAAAACCGGCAGCAGAACAGGAAACTGAACACGCCTAACAATTAATTTGAAAGATTAGCTTATGTTAACGGAGATTTTTCAGGTAATCCTTTATTTGTGTGCTTCGGCTCTGTGTATCGCTCTTATCATCTATTTGAAAAAGCTGACCGTAAGTGTTCAGCAGATGCAGGAAGATATCGGACAGTTGAAGGACAGAATGGAACCTTTAATTGACTCAGTGAAAACACTCTCTGACTCGTTGAATCAGACTTCAAGTGAAATACAGCAACAACTTGATAAAACGGGTTGGATAGTGGATCAGGTCAAAATGAGACTGGAAAGTCTTTTTGGTTTCGAAGAGAAGGTCAAGGAAAGCCTTGAGTCTCCTGTTGAAAAGTTATTATCTAATTTAACGGCTCTGAGAGGTGGCATTTCTGCCATCTTCAGAGCTTTTTTTGTAAAGAAATAAAGGAGATCATCTGTGAAAGATTATACTCCGGAAGTCCTCCGGAACATCGGTCTTTTTGGTCATGCCAGTGCCGGAAAGACAACATTTAACGAACTGGCATTGTTTATTGGCGGTGAAACCACCCGTATCGGCAAAATCGAAGAAGGAAATACAATCTCAGACTACACAGCTAATGAAGTCGAAAGAAAAATTTCCATCTCTCTGTCAGCATGCCACCTCGAATGGAAAAACACAAAATTGAATATCATAGATGTGCCTGGCACATCAGATTTCGAAGGCGAAGTGCTTGCAGGTGCCAAGGTTGTCGATACGGGTGTCATTTTTGTAAAAGCAGTTGAAGGTGTTGAAGTAGGGACCGAACATGCCTGGGAATATCTGAAGGCAGACGGCAAACCCGCAGCAGTTGTTATAAATAAGATTGATCATGAAAGATCGGATTTTAAGAGAATAGTAGAACAGGCAAATGACAGACTTTCGCACGGAGTGGTGGTCGTCACTTTCCCTGCCAAGGAAGGACTTCAGTTCGACACTGTAGTTGATGTGCTGAAAATGAAAGCGTACAAATATGGTGCGCCCGGTTCAAAATCAGTAACTGAAATTGACATCCCTGCCGATGTAAAAGCTCAGGCAGAGGAGTACAGGACAATACTTATAGAAAAAGTTGCCGAAGCTGACGAAGATTTAATGAATAATTATTTCGAGAACGGGGATCTTACCCCCGAAGAGGCAACAAAAGGTTTAAAAATAGCAATCAGAAATGGTGATCTCGTACCTGTCTTTGCTACAGCAGCAACCAAGGGCATCGGTATCAACAATTTTCTCGATTTTGCAGTTGATTACTTCCCTTCACCTGCTGAAATGCCACCTGCAAAAGGTTTGCTTGGTGATGGCAAGGAAGTTGAAATTGTCGCCAATAAAGATGGTGAGCCTGTATTATTTATCTTTAAGATCATTGCCGAGCAACATGTCGGTGAACTTTCCCTGTTCAGAGTGTATTCGGGTACTTTGAAACCCGGTATGGATTTGATCAACCAGAACAGCGGTAAACCTGAAAGACTAAACCAGTTTTTCATGTTAAATGGTCACAACAGAAAAGAAATTCCAAATCTGGTATGCGGCGACATTGGTGCAGTTGTTAAATTGAAAGACTCGCACACAAATAATACTCTTAGCTCAAAGAATTATTCGGTTAAGGTTAAACCGATCGAGTTCCAGGAACCTTCGATCAGAGGAGCTATCATCCCGAAAGCAAAAGGAGATGAAGATAAAATTGCTGCATGTCTTCATGCACTTCATGAAGAAGACCCTTCTTTCAATGTGAGATTTGATCCTGAAATTGGACAGACTATAATCACCGGTCAGGGTCAGACCCAGCTTACTCTTGCAGTAAAAAGACTAAAAGAGAGATATAATGTTGAAGTGGATCTGGTTCAGCCAAGAATCCCTTACAGAGAAACAATCAAAGGAAGAGTTGACAGCGTCGATTACCGCCATAAAAAGCAATCAGGTGGTCGCGGACAGTTTGCTCATGTATTCTTTAAGATGGAACCCGTCGAAAGAGGCAAGGGATTCGAATTCGTAAACGCCATTGTTGGTGGTGTTGTTCCGGGCAGATTCATTCCTGCGGTTGAAAAAGGTATCGTCGAACAGATGGAAAAAGGTGTAATAGCCGGTTACAATGTAGTCGATGTTAAAGTGACACTTTTTGATGGTAAATTCCACGATGTGGATTCTGATGAAATGTCATTCAAACTCGCTTCTTCGCAATGCTTCAAAAAAGCTTTTGCGACTGCAAAACCTGTACTGCTTGAGCCTATTTACGAAGTTACGGTTAAGGTGCCCGAGGAGTTCATGGGTGATGTAATGAGCGATTTCACTTCGAGACGCGGAAGAATTCTCGGGATGGAATCAGACGGACATTTCCAGATTCTGAAGGCAAATGTACCGCTTTCGTCCCTCTACAAGTATTCAGTCGATCTTCGCGGTATCACTGCCGGAAGAGGCACTCATAAAGAGAGATTCTCATTCTATGAGGAAGTCCCGAAAGAACAGGAAGTCAAGATTATCGAAGAATACAACAAGTCACGACAGGAAGAAGATTAAACTTCAACCTTACAGTCATTCTGAAGAGGCTGTTCATTCGGGCAGCCTTTTTTTATGCCCGGGAATCAATGGTGGAAATGGTTTCAATATCACTATTTTTGTGCTTTAATATAAATTAAATGAGGTAATTGATGGAAAAGATGTGGTCTCCATGGCGTTCACAATATATTGAATCTTTCAAGGATAAGAAGAGTGATGCAAAGGGGTGTGTATTTTGCGGATCGATGAATGAGAGTCTGGATGATGACCAGTCACTGGTTGTTTTCAAAGGAGAAAAAACTTTTACTGTTTTGAATCTCTACCCTTACAATAACGGTCATCTGATGGTGGTGCCTTACAGACATATTTCAGATATCGCAGAATTGACAATGGAGGAGATGACCGAAGTATTAGCAACAATACAAAGGCTGGTTGGGGCTTTGCGAGCAACGAGTAATCCTGAAGGATTTAATATTGGAGCCAATCTGGGTAAAGTTTCAGGTGCGGGAATTGCGGATCACATCCATTTTCATATAGTACCGAGATGGAACGGGGATACCAATTTCATGCCGGTCATAGGAAGTGTGAAGGTTCTATCACAGGATTTGTTGAACACAAAACTTCAACTTCAAAAAGAACTTGGGATAATCTAACTTCGAGTTTAGTCGCACGGGAAGTGAAAATGAACAACATTCGGAGACCGGGTTGTTTTTCTCTTCCCGTCCGGAAAACTTTTCACATTACTATTTCAACAAAACCATTCGTCCAGTTTTTGAGGTACCTGCTGCTTCAAGCCTGTAAAAATATACACCACTCGACAGGTTGGTCCCGTCAAAACTGATCCTGTGCTCACCTACCTGCCTGTACTCATTCAGCAAAACTGAAACCTCATTTCCAAGATTATCATACACCTTTAGAGTTACTGCTGCGTCTTTAGGAATGAAGAATTTAATGGTTGTCACCGGATTGAACGGGTTAGGGAAATTTTGTAGAAGCTCAAAACCACGAATTTCACCGGAATTCTCATCTTCGACAGAAACCGGAGAAATTGGCGGAATCACCACCTCAAACCTGCCGGGGAAAGTGAAAGAACCTTGTCCGATCACAGAGAGATCAAGCCGCGATGATGGTGCAAAAGTTTTAACCACCCAGTTTCCGGGGGCTACATAGTGGGTATCAGGGATTGAAATCAGGGTTATGGGAAGTATCGGGATAAGGATGTAACTCACCGAATACGAAAGAACGAATTTTTTACAATTGAAATCACCAATTTCAGTCGATACCGGTCCATCTGCCACCCGTTTTGCTCTTACCTGAAATCTGAGCGGGACAGAAACGGAATCGATGGTGATATTGGTATCTTTCTGAAACAGCGTATAGTTGGTGTTTAAAGAGTTAGCGAATTTATATGTGGAATACCAGCCTTCGAGAGATGAAAGCAGTCCAAGGAAACCCGCCAGATTGCTGTCTAAAAGGGTTGTATCAGCCAAGCCTAAAAGACTGCCTAGATTACCTATCCCAAAATAAGTTTTACCCTCGGTACCTTGCAGCGAAACATAAGAAGTATCGATGTATGGTTGGAACGGGACGGTCAGGTAGATTCCCGTTTTCCCGAGAATATATTTTGATTGAAATCCTTTGTAGCTGGTTTCACCGGCAAGGGAATCGATCGAAAAGGTTGTAAGAGAATCTATTTCCCGGTTCAATGAGTCGAGAATCGCAGTTTTAGTGTACCATTTGAATCCATTGGTAGCAGGAAAGTAATCTGTAGCCTGCTGAGCAAATGCCAGCATAGGAAGACACAAAAACAGAAATATTTTAAAGTAGCGCATGAGAGTCCGGATTTTTAAAAGCATCGGAAATATTAAAAGTATTAATCCGCAAAATAGCGAATAAATAGATGAAATCAGCGGAAAAAAGGGGAGTGGTGTTTTTCATCACTCCCCGTTGTCATTAGAATTTTACTTTGCCTTCAGGTATTCTGAGAGGAGCTCCGACGAATCTTTTGGCTTCAAAGGAACCGCCGAATTTTTTTTCATGCTCTGCCATCAAACCGGGTGCATCGTTTTCACGGTATTTCCTGAGTGTCTCCACAGATTCACATTCGTAAACAACGAGAAACTCAACTTTTTGATTTGTCGGCATTGGATCGATAATCTGCTGGAAGTAACAATTTTTAAAGTGACCTGTCTTAACCACATCAGGAATATGGGTTTCCATCATCCACTGAATCCAGTCGGTCTGAACTGAAGTATTCACAGAAATTTGAACATAATAATAAATCATTTGGGGTCTCCCGTGTTGTTCCGAAATTAAAAGAAAGTGTATTACATAAATATTTATTATATTTGAAGCTAACTTAAGCTGTGTAAACCCGCCTCAAATCCTCTAAATTGTTGTTTTTTATGCTATTTAGCTTGCAAGTGCAACTATTTCAACATGCTATTTATTACCATTATTTCCCGTCTTTTTCGTATTTTTGAGTACCGGCATTGAGCACAATAGTTGAGTACCGGACATTTTCAAACAGGTACATTGAGTACCGGATTTTTCAACCCGAAATACAGGTGCGTTGTATGATAAAGGTAATCCAAAGAAAACGGAAAAATGGTGTATATCTCTACCTCGATATCTACTATAAACGGCAAAGAACCACCAAAGCAACCGGTTTCAAGCTGACCGGAAACAGTTCTGTCGACAAAAAAATCATGCAGCAGGCAGAAAAGACTGCGGCTATGATGACGATAAAATTGTCGGAGAACGATTTCAATCTTAACAGTATCAAAAGGAACGGACAGAATTTCCTTGAATTCTTTTCCAAGTTGATTGCTGATCACCCGGAACACAAATTCAAAAAATATGCACTTCTAAATTTACAAAAATTTACTTACGGAAAATTGCTTTTCCATGAGATCGATGAAGAATTCTGGAAACGATTCAAAAGATTCATGGAGATGAAAGAGCTAAAACCGAATACGATCACTCACACGCTCTACATCCTGAAGTTCGTTCTTAATCAGGCAGTAAAGAGCAAGTATATTCCGTCGAACCCGCTCAAGGGTGTGAAGGGGAAAGTCTATCAGAGCGACAGACGGTTCCTCACATTCAAGGAAGTGGCGAAACTCCGTGCAACCGACTGCTTTGAAAACCCTGAAATAAAAGATGCATTCCTCTTTAGCTGCTATACCGGTCTCAGACTTTCCGACATCGAGCGACTGACAAGAAGTGATATCAGGGAGGGGAGTATCAGAATCATCCAGAAGAAGACGAAGAACCTTGTTACAATTCCTTTGGGTCCCGATGCTCTGAATCTGCTGGAGGGGAGACCCGAAACAGGCAGGTTGTTTAATCTGCCGAATAGAACGGTGATGTCAAAAATTGTGCGGTACTGGACTCGTAGTGCGGGGATTGAGGATGTCACATTTCATTGTGCAAGGCATACATTTGCAACCCTGGCACTGAATGCCAATATGCGTTTGGAGGTTGTCAGCTCGGTACTGGGGCACAGCGATCTAAAGACAACAAAGATCTATGCACGCCTGTTGGATGAAGCAAAGATAGAGGACATGAAGAAGTTCCCGAGTTTCGAGTGAGATCAGGAACGGATCCAGTCGAAGAACAGGTTAAACAAAATGAATGTTGTTACCCACGAGATAATGGTGAGAGCTGCCTTCGATTCAGTTCTGAACTTCGGTACAATTACCGGCGGGTCACTCTCCTTCAGGCGGTACTTCATAAAGATTGCACCCAGCCAGAAAATCCCGGTAAATAAAAATGCGAGTATTGCTGCTATTTCTGAGTAGTTCATTGGTTCACTCTTCTATCTTGTCATTTCCGCCATGATCAAATTTCGAGATCAGTTTCAGGTTATTTTTCATCGATCTCTTTACCACCGGCAAGATGAATAAATATTTTAGCAAATCTTATAGTTGTTGAAAATGCAAGAACGGTAAGACTGAAAATAAATAGGTGCATCGTCCAGTTTAATGAAGCATCTTTTATTTGTAAAATATAGTACACTAATATTATCAGATGCAGGCTAATGTTCCAAACTACCGCCTCTATCAGATATTTTTTCAAATCTTTTTTGATAGACTTAAACAGTTCAAGTCTTGCAACTCGTAAAGTGTTCAAACTGCTAATCATTCCGTAGAGTGTCAGCAGGAAACCTGAAAAGATTGCACTCGTATTGAGAAGTTGATCCAGTACTTTTGTATTGAAAGTTTTTCCAAAATCGAATTGGAATGAAAGTACAAGAATTAAACCAACCAATGTTAAAAGATAGGGTAAATACCTCTCAATTATCAGGTTTTTTGTAGGTTTAGATTTTGAATTAGTCGTGGTAAGTTCTCCTCATATTTGTCGATGACTTGTTTTAAAAAATCTTCTCGTAATAAGGTACTAATATTATTTCTCCCACGCAAATAGTCAAGGTCAAAAGTCATCTTATGTGAAATAAGATCAACTAATTGTGATTTACCTTCACCATCTTTATAGGTTAGATGCAATGACTTTATTTGATTTTTATAAGTGTCGCGATCACTCATCACTTCTTTGATAAATTTAATTACACTTTTTCTGGTGAGCGATTTTCCTCTATCTGCAGAAAACTTAACATCCAATGTGGCTGCACCGAACTTTTCAGCAGCTTTAGAAAGTTCTTTAGCTGACATATCTTTTGAAAAAAGGTGTGTCCCTGAATTGGATAATTTGATCTCCATGTTTGAGATGTCTTTTCCTGCTAAATTTTTTTGCATAAGATTAACATCTAAAATCACAATGGGATCAACAGTGACTTTGTTGTGTTCTGCGAGGTAACCAATGCATCCCAGTGGTGAAACGCCTGGTCTCGTACCTTGGTAAACAAATACATTCCTTTCAATGTCATATAAAAACGCTGATCCATATACAACCCCCTCATCCGTATTTAAGTCAAGAGGACCTCGCTGACGATTTGTGAGATTATATTTCCCGGGTAAATTTTGATCATAAATCAGTCCCATAATGCCGGTGATATACTTTTCAGTGTGATTTATCTCCAGAAGCGATGCAAATCCTGTTTCGGTTTTACTGTTTGGCAGATTGGTCGATTTGAACAAATCCAGAATATTGTCTTCATCATTTGTTTGAAGTAGGAAATAATTAAATTTATAAACTATCTTATTCGGCACCATCAAATTTTCACTCCGGTAAATATGTAGTTGATTTTAAGTAAGAGTGGCATATCCTGCTCTTTAAGTCTTGATTTCTTATTCATCTTCACTCCCCGGTCTTGGTCTTCTCCTCGTCTTCGTCACCATAATTATCAAAGGTTTGGTGGTACAGTGCTTCACGGATCTGGAAAAGGAATATGAAGAGCTTTTCTACGGCTGCGATAGACAGGACTAAAAATGCTCCTGCAATAATCAGTATCACAATCGGGAATAACTCGACGCCGCCCGAGCGGTTTAACATGAAGGGGACAGATACTGCTATGATGAACAAAAATACTACGACATACTTGAGTGTTGCCAGTGTGTCAATGATGGTTTCTGGAGTTTCCAATAAAAGGGGTTTATCCTGGTCTTCAAGTCTTGGTTTCTTATTCATTTTTACTCTCCTGTTTGGTTTTTTATTTCCTCCGTCCCCTGGGTTGATGGTAAACCACCCGAAAGATGTATTCAAGCTGATCGGGGGTGATGAAGATGGAAGGGTGCGAAGGGTTAAGTGATCTAAGTTCGATACCGTCTTTTGAGATGAAGAACTGTTTTACCATGTGGCGGGTTGAAGTAAGCTTCACCACAACAAGATCTCCCGGGGTGACGGTCTCCACGGGGTCAACTAAAAGCAAGTCTCCTGCCTGAATGCTCTGATCGGGGTCGTCGCAGGTCATGCTGTCTCCCTCAACTTCCACGAGAAAACAGTTTTTCCTCACAAAGTTGACGGGGTAATACTCCACTATGTTCTCCTGGTGAGCATTCGCCGAAAAATCTCCCGCCGTTACCTTGTCGATCAGCGGGTAGAGCACTGCATGTGCCGGCTTTGCATCACTCCCTTTTAAGGTCTTCAAATCGGTTACCGGTGGTGTAAAACTGCTCTCCTCGCCTGTAAGCAACCAGTCAAGAGTGACATTGCCTATCTTGGCAATTTTTATAAGATCAGGATATTTCGGCTTGCTGACATTTGTTTCATAATTGCCGATGGAACTTCTTGATATTCCAGTTATGGATGCAAATTCTTCTTGATTCACACCCAATATTTCTCTGATTCTTTTTATGCGTTCATTTAAATGGTCAATATTTGACATTAATTTAATTTATTTTAACAAAGTTCTTGTTTTTCTCAAGAATCTTGTTTATTATTGCAACCAGATTCTTGACATTTATTATGTAATACAAATCAACAAACAAAGAGACAATATAAGAATGCAGACAGAAATAACAAAATCATCGTCACTGACAAAGGACAGCCGTATCCAGGTGGCGATCAGCAGGGAGTTGCATTATTTGGTTTCTGTGGAAGCAGCGAAGCGACGGTTAAAGGTAAAGGACTTGATCACCCATTTCCTCGAGGCAGGATTGAGTCAGCTTGGAGTAGAAACAAGCGTGTTAAAAGGGGAAGTGGAACAAGAGGAGGTAGCGTGATGGGAGAGTCATATTTAGCTGTATTAATTACCATATATGTATTTGTAAGTATCGTAATAAAAATATTATCTATTAAATATCTTTTTTTTGATGGAGTTCGAGAAATCGTTGAACTTCATGAAAAATATGTAGCACTCTATAATAAACTCGGCAATATTGAAAAACTGATATTAGATAAGTCTAAAGACACCATGATGGATCAGATCGTAGCTATCTATTCAAAGGGTTTGAATCCCAACGCTGATCGTTAGGCCTGTTTATAGATACTTTTTTGGAGCCGGTGTCTTCAAAATTACAACCTCGTTCTTTTAATTTATTGATAATTTCCATAGTCTCTGCGTTTTGCAGTATGACTTTTTCAAGAGCTGGTCGTTCAGATACTCGTTCACAAACAGTACAGTAATAAATACCTGTTAATTGGTCCTTGATGTAACGAGTAGCTAAAAGCACTCTTGTTTCAGTTCTACAATTGGTGCAATGATATCCCGGGTCATTCTGAAGTAGTTCAATTTTTAGCATGCGTTCATGAACATTAGTGAGAAGGTTTGTGAAGCTATAAAGCATTTTACGGTTTTGAAATAACCACCAAATAAAAGACCAGATACTTTTAACAACTTTCTGTTCTGGTAGAATATCCATTTTTTCCTCCGGGGTTTGTTTTGTGAAAATTAGCTATCACAAAGATACAAATCCCGGGGAAGTTAAAAACATAAAGGAAGTAGCGTCATGGAAGATGAAAACATTTATGAATCTTTACCTGAACTGGTGGAGACAGATGCCCAGCCGGGGAAATCGATATCGTATGATATCGTTGATGTCCCCGAACTGGGTGTAAAAGTAGTCAAAATTGAAGGCAGACTATTCATGTTAAAAGGTAAAATGCTTTTACCATTGGATGGTCGCCGTGGAATTAAAATTGAAGAAGATACAATCACCCTGAGTTGGGGAAGTTAAATACCTTCTATTAGTCCGGCATCGGGGGTGTATCCAATATCAGAAGAAAACTTTTTGAAATCTTTAGAAATCTCAAAGTATAATTTTGGGTCGATATTCAAAGAACAAATCTGATATTCGATCATTTTCATAAGGATCGTGTTAGTATCAGACACTTTATCGATCAGTTCCTGTTGCAGGTCTTTAAGTTCCTGAAATTGTTCATCGTTCATTTTTTCCTCCGGGGTTTGTTTTGTGAAAATTGTGCATCACAAAAATACAAATCCCGGGGAAGTTATACAGAGTTCAATGGGGAGTTAATGCCCCTTAAATAATGGGTGGTGAGAGTGGATTATTAAGTTGTTAGCACTCTTAATTGTCCCACCACCCGAATTTTGAAAGAAAGAATTTAGTGATGATTTGCAGATACCATAACCATCAAAAAACACTTAATCTAAAATATATTCCCGTAGCTGAAACTATTTTGGTGAGTGATGAAAGTTCCTTGTTTTCGATTTTGAAGAGGAACGGGATAAAGATACTCAGGATCCTGATCAGGCGCGGAGTTTACCATCTGCGGTTGAGATTCCCAAACGGAATGACATGCGAGTTCACAAGCGATAAATTACAGTCGGATGATCTGATAACGAGAATCATATCGACACTTAATGAAATAAAAATCACACCAAATCGCCGGCAGTTTAGCCGCGAGGCAACCGGTCTCCAAACAAGCGAGAACCCGGTAAAGACCTCGACGGAGCTGCCGGTTTTTTATTTTAAACCGGGTGCATAACATGAAAAAGAAACTTGAAGATCGCTGGGTCGATAACAAGACCCTTCTATCCTTAATGCTTGAAGTGAAGGATCTCCTGCTGGAGAAACTTGAATCCGAGGAACCCCTCGATATTGAAGGCATGGCGAAGTACCTGAAGATGAAGAAGCAAACCGTGTACAATAAAATTCATACCGGTGAACTTCCTGTCTTCAAAAAAGGCGGCAAAAACTACAGTTATCCCTCCCTGCTTAACAAGTGGATAAAGGGAGAAAACTATTACAATCTGGATATTTAACATGACAGCACTTGAAGAGATCAGAAACATATTGTGGGAGAACGGCATATCGCCGACAGATCTGTGCCGGAATATGCACGGGATGTATCCGCAAAAGCTTTACTACATCCTGAATCACGGGACAAAGATAAGTCACAATGTCTATACTGACATTATGAAAGCTCTCAACGAGATGGGTGTGGATGTTGATCAGCCGGCTCCCCGTCTAAATCTTGTGGGGAAATGTAACCGGATCAATGAAAACATCGTGAAATTGCAGGGTGATATCATCAATGCCGAATCAGATTCCGTGATTGATGAAAGGGAGAAGCGGCACATCCTTAAAGAGATCCGCGACATAAAAGAGAAGCTGAACAAATTAGAGGAGAATTTGGTAAATGACACGAAATTCTGACAAAGCATTCAGGTTTGACTACCGGATAGAAGTTTCCAAGGATTATCTGACGGTCCTCTTTTATACTCCCTATTTGCACATGATGCCCTCGAAGTCATTTATTTTCAGGGAAACGGGTGACAGAGACTACAAGCTCCTCTCGGGTAACCAGTGCAGCAATCCGCAGTTTGTTCAGGGAAGTATCTATCCGTTTTCTTCCATCAAAAGGGTATGCGACACCTGGTTAAACGAGGTGGGTAATGCGAATTGAATTTTACGACCTGCACAAACCGGTGAAGGTAAAAGAGAAAATCACCGATACCAACGGGAATCTCATTTGCTACAAATATACCTTTGGTGAGATCCTTGGAGTTAATATGTCACTGGATCACTTCAAGCTGAGTATCTCATACTCTGTTAAATCGTTCGATGGTGACATTCTTACAGCTTCATGTGAAGATATTTTTCCTGTAAAAGAAAGGAACAACTGAAATGGAAGTTTTTTTGATAATCGCTTTGGTGCTTGTATTTAACGGACTGGTGCTTGCCTTCCTTAAAGGGGCATCATCATATGAATACACCAGGATCCTCGAACAAAAGCTTTACGACAGGAAACATAATCCTGATCTTTGATATCTTTGAGGTTAATGAGCACATTGAGCACTCCGCCCTGGACAGATAAATTTGTTTACGAAATGGCGGAGATTGCCGAATGAATGAATATATACTCGGTTTTCTTCTTGGGGTAATTGTTACCTGTGTTATTCTGTTTATCGTGTTTGTGGTTTCTTATCAGGGGTCTGTCCGTGATTGAACAGATAAAATCAAGTTTGCGTATCCTCGAACTGTTATCCCGCTGCGGTGTCCCTGTAAACCGTGGCGGGTTTATTTCTTCTCCCGGTCGTGAAGAGAAAACGCCGAGTTGCAAGATCTATCCGAAGAGTGACAGTTTTTATGACTTCTCCACCTCCAAAGGTGGTGATGTTATTGATCTTTACTGTTTGCTATACAATAAAGAGCGGAAACAGGGCATAGCAGAGTTATTCAGCATGATTGGCGGAAAGTATTCACCTGCACCCCAATTGCCTCCTAATCAGCTAAAAAAGCGTATGGAGCTCGATTTGAATGTAATTCTTTCCGATGAAGAAAAGGAAATCTATTACGAGCGTTTTGGTATGACGGATGACGGCACCTATGCACTTAACCAGGTGAAGCATCACAGGATGGAGCAAAACAAAGAGGTGTTTGAGGCTCTCTACTCTTTCTGCCTGCAGATCGGATGGGAACTCGATGCAAAGCTCTACATGAATGAAAGAAGGAAACTGTGTGCTGAAACTCTGCAACAGTTCAAATGCTTCTTCATAAAAGATTACAAGAGGGTATCAGAGTACCTTAAACAGAAATTTGGGAAAGACCGGCTTATAAGAAGCGGGTTGTTTAATGAGAAAGTAAACCTAATCTTCTTCCGTCACAGGATTATGATCAGTTACCTGCACATGGGTAAAATCGTTTATCTTCGTGGCAGGTATTACGGCGTTGATGGTGAAAAGGAGAAAGCACCATCCGATGCAAGCAAGTACATAGGACTAAGGGATGACGGTCTGGGCGTGAATACTCCGCGAAGATTCTACAACTGGGATGTGGTTGCTTCGATGGGTAAAGGAGAAAAGCTTTATATAGTTGAAGGGGAATTCGATACAATGGTTATGGCACAGATGGGTTATAACTGTATCGGCGTCCCGGGTACCGGCACTGTCAATCTGGAAAAGCTTGACAGACTTACCGGTTTCGAGGTTGTTATAATGGTCGACTCGGATGAACCGGGTAAGAAGTTACAGGCAAAATTAATTAAACGCTTCGCAGAGCTTGGCAAACAGGTAGCTATTAAAGCTCTGCCGAACAAGGATATAACAGATTTCGTGGTGCAATATGGATAACGCAAAACAGGCGCTCGAGGCAATTCCGGAAAAGAAGGTGACACTCTCACTGCAACCGACTAAACGGAATGTGAACCTCGATGTAAAAGAATATCTTGAAAGTGTGTACGGGTTCAGGTATAACACAGTGATGCAGATGGTCGAGTTTACTGACGGGAAATCTCCATGGAAGTTTTTTCAGGCACGGGACTTTGACAAGATTTACAGTAAGCTGATGATAGCGGACATCCGGATAGCAAAGGATGTTCTTAAGGCGGTTATACAAGGGGAGTTGGCGCAGGACTTCAATCCGTTTAATGACTATATCCTCTCTCTCCCGAAGTGGGACGGTAAGGAATACATCAACGACTTCCTTTCGATGGTGGTGCTTGATGAGGCTGAATCGAGAGAGAGTTTTGAAAACAACTTTACCAAGTGGATGGTTGCTTTGGTGGCGGGTCTGATAGACGATAAGGTGGTGAATCATCAGTGCTTTGTGATTCAGGGGGAACAGGGGATATTCAAGACCACCTGGCTAAACTCGATTGTGCCTGAACACTTGCGGGATGACTATCTGTACTCTCAACCGTTTGATTTTCATAACAAGGATCATCAAAAGTATCTCGGGCAAAAGATGCTGATCAACCTGGATGAAATGAGCAGCTATGACAGAGCGGACATGAACCAATTGAAGAGTGCACTTACTTCACCCACGGTCACTTTAAGACAGGCTTATGCCGCCTTTGACAGTTGCTGGACACGGCGGGCTTCTTTCTGCGGGAGCATTAACCAGCAGTACTTTCTTGCAGATGAGACAGGTAACAGGAGGTTTATCGTGCACAAGGTTAAAGGTATCAACTTCAGGCAGTTTGATGTCTCTGCCCTCTACGCTCAAGCCTATGCACTCTTTAAGGCGGGTTTCAGGTTTTGGTTCAACGGGGAAGACATCAAGAAGATTGAGGAACAGAATGATAACTTCCGGAAGGTAAGTATAGAAGAGGACCTTATCACCCAGTGGCTCAGCATACCTGACCCGAGTGACATGTTCTATACCGACTTCATGACTGTAACTGAGATCAATCAACTTCTTCTCGAAAAGCTCGGCGGTAAGGTGAACATGAACGAAGTTACAACCAAAAGGATAGGGATGATAATGAATAAGCTGGGGTTTGAAAGCTCTGTCAAGTGGATACCCGGCATTAAAAAGCATGCACGGGGTTACAAAGTGATGAAGAATCAATCTGCTTATGTAAGGAGAACGGATGAAACAATAACGACATTTTAGCAAATATTACAGATTACTTGATGAATCTGTAATGAATGTTACAGATTTATCAAAAACTAACCTCTTTATTTACAAGGGGTTAATCCGTTGTTACAGATATTACAGATATTACAACAAAAATACAGGGTTCAAACTATATATAAGTATAAGTTTAAAACATACTTTAAAACTGTAACATCTGTAACAATTGAAAAGCAGATAACGAATCAGAATCTTAAACAAATGAAAATAAAGAAAGAGAAATCATAATGAGTCAACCACTATTCAAACAACTGGAGATCACGGTGAAGCAGGCAAACAGGCGAGCTATGAACCGTGCCGGTCGTAAAGCACTGAGGGAAGTGCAAAACCTTGTGATGAGCAGATTCAACATGAGACTCTCTGATCTTAACAACAAGACCCGACTAAGAACCAGCATCAAAGATGACGACACATTCAGGATCATTATGCCGGCATTGCCTGTGTCCGCTTCACTCTTTCGACCGGTACAAACCTATAGCTCAGGTGAGCGTAAGAAATTTGTAACAGGTGCGGGGAACAAAAAGAAACTTAAGGAGAGCGGTGTGCAAAAGCGAAACAGGGATTTCGTAGACAGAACTACAATCGAATACATTCGTGGCAGGCGTGAAGAGGTGAAGCAACCGGGCGGCATGAAACCCTTCATCGCAAAGATGAAGAGCGGACACCTCGGAGTGTTCTACCGCATCGGGAAGAAAAGACTCGGCATCAAAGAGTACGGTATGGGTTCGGTGGCAGGTCTGATCAGCAGCAGGATAGCAATGGATGAACTGACAGCAAAGTTTCAGGAAAACTATGTTAAAGAACTCGATCGCCTGCTAAAGGAGTCGGGAAATTGACAAGGTACTTCCACAGGTTTTCATTAGCGGGGACGCTCAACCGCAACATTTGTAAATTTTCAATACGAAATAGTTCGTTTTCGCTTCGTTTTAGCGGTTTTTAATTAAAAGTGAAGTACTAAATCATGAGTGATGACAATAAAAATATAAACAAGATCAGTCTTCCTGTCGATCTTCTGTTCATTTCAAACTTCTTTGACAGAGATGAACGCACTATCCAGCTTTGGGTACAGAAGGGAATGCCTCGTGAGCAGCGTGGAAATTACGATCTTGTAGCCTGCACCAGGTGGCTGATCAGGGAGTTGAGGCAGGAAAACGAAGAGTTAAAATCAGGTGATCAGACTCTCAGCCGGCTTCGCAAAGTTGAGCAGGAAATGAGGAACGAAGAAAGAGAGATCAAGCTGAAGAAACTTCGGGGTGAGTACATCGAAGTGGAGCTGGTGAAGAGCACCTGGGTGACGATGGGGAAAGTAATCGTTAAGTTTCTTGAGGGTCTCGCTGTGAAAATAAACCGGCGGGTGAACGGAGACAGCATCACCCTTGCAGCAATCCATGAAGAAATCAACCTGATTCGTGAGGACATATCGAAACTTAAACCCGGATATTTTACAGACATTGAAGACGAAGATGATAGCGGATCAGAGACAGAAGATAACGAACTTAATTTCTGAGTTTCAGAAATCCCTTCAACTGCCACCTGATCTCTTGCCGAGCGAGTGGGCAGACAGGAATTATATTCTTCCTGAAACCTCGAACATGCCGGGACCATGGAGAACCGATAACACTCCTCACCTGAAGTTCATTATGGACAGCTATGTGAATCCCGAAGTAGAGGAGATCACGGTGATGGGTTCGGCACAGATCGGTAAGACAAGCTTTCTTCTGATCATTATTGGCTACACCATCGACATCATTCCCCAGCCGGTGCTTATGCTCCTTCCGACTTTGGATGTAGCCCGCAGCTTCTCTGATACAAAGCTCCGTGAAACCATCGATGATACTCCGGTACTGAAGCAAAAAGTAAGGGCAAAAAGGGGGAGAGGTGAAGAGGGGAATAAACTTTTCATGCTCTATCCGGGCGGTTATCTGAAGATGGTGGGAGGCAATTCACCTCACGGTTTGAGACAGATGTCGATCCCGATCATCATCTCTGACGATATCAACTCTCTTGAACCGGGACAACAGAGGGAAGGGGATCCGATACTTAGAGCTGAGAAGCGTGCACAGACCTTTGAGGGGAGACGCAAAAAGATCCGCTGCAGCACACCGACGAGAAAGAACATCGACAGGATTGAAAAATTCTACAAGCAGGGAAGCCAGCACAAGTACCATGTGCCGTGTCCAAAGTGTGGTACCATGCAGATATTGAAGTGGGAAAATGTAACCTGGGAGAAAGAGCTTGACATGTTCGGGGAACCGGTTGAACACTTTCCGGAGACAGCCCGTATCAAGTGTATCGATTGCGGGCACGGGATCACCGAAGGGGAACGGCAGCAGATGCTGAAACGGGGAACCTGGGTTGCTGATAATCCGAAGGTGACATCACATCTTTCCTTCCATATCAACGAGCTGAGCAGCACCCTGAGCTCGCTTAAAACGATTGTGAACAGTTACATAAAGGCACAGGGAAATGAAGAGAGCTATGAAGCTTTTGTGAATACCACACTTGGTGAATCGTATGAGGTGAAACACGAAGTTGAGTATGACTCCGATCAGTTGATGGAGAGAATTGAAAACTATATGACCGATGAAAATCCTTTCGTTCCCGAGGGTGTGCTTGTCCTTACGATGGGTGTGGATGTTCAGGTTGACCGTCTTGAAGCACAGGTTTGCGGATGGGGGGAAGGGGAGGAATGCTGGGTGCTTGGATACTTCAAGATTTACGGTGACATAGATGACCGGAAAGTGTATGACGAGCTGGATAATTTGAGGAAGCAGACCTGGAAAAGAGCTGATGGAATGCTCCTGAAAATATCCCTCACCCTGATCGACTCAGGATACCAGGGAAAGATGAAGATGGTTTATGACTACTGCTTCCGGAGACGCTTTGACGGAGTAAGACCGAGCAAGGGTGTCGGTCGTTACGCGGCGCCCCTGACATCGTCAAGCAAGGTTTATGATGACAGACTGACTCTGGTGAGAGTTGGTACCAACGAGGCGAAGTCGCATCTCTATGAAACAAGATTGAAAATTACGGAACCGGGACCGAAGTATATCCACTTTACAGAAGAGTACTGCGATGATGAATACTTCAAACAACTTGCTTCCGAGGTTGGCATCATCCGGAAAAGCGGCATGGTCACCTACACGGTTTATGTGAAGAAGGATGGTGAAAAACGGAATGAAGCTCTTGATACCTGGTTGCTTAACTATGCAGCGATCAGCATACAACCGGTTAACTGGAATGCGTTAAAAAAGAGAATTGAACTGAAGCGGGGAAAACTTCCTTCCGAAGAGACAGAAGAAGTGAAAGCAGACCTTGCAAAAAAGGAAGTTAAACCGAAACCTGTGCAACGGATATTACCCCGTCGTCAAGGTGGATTTGTGAACAACTGGTAAATGGGATGGTATGAGGATTGATATTAAAGAACCGCATGATGAAAAGCTTCTGCAGGATGCACAGAGGATGGGTATGAGTCCTACCCAGTATATCTGTTACCTGCTCGATAATATCGAGGTTGAAGAGCCGAAACAACAGAAGCTCGTAATCACTAAACCATCACCGAAAGTTAAACGGAAATCAGGCGGCAGCACATGGGATGCAAATTTTCTAAACAAGTAATTAACAGGATCAGCAACAAACAGAAAGGGTCTCACAACGAAGGGATAAGATTTATCAGTCAGCCAAATGATTTACGGGTACCGCCCGGTACTCGAACTAACTAACAATTTTGGGCGGTGGTGACATTTATTTTTTCCGACGAACACCGCCCGTTATATCCGTGAGCAAAAAAAAATGAAAAGATATGAAGTATCTAATCAAATGTTGGACACCGCCGTATCACAGATTGCAGAAATACTTTACTTGACTGAAGAAGCAGAGCTGCAAACAAGATTCATCATTCCTCTTCAAGTAAGGTTTTGTAATAATATGTGGCTGTATGAAGGGTTTGATGTAAAAAAGAAGTTTAATGTATCCTTAGTATTAGGCAGGATATTGGATGTCAAAATGCCTAACGAAATTATATTTACAAATAATTATTTAAAGCAATAAGATGACTAAAGACAAACAGATATCTCAATTTACAAACGAGGTTTTAGATCAGTTCTATCCCGCCTTCAAGCTTGCTTTTCTTAAGCGAAATGCGAAACACGGCACCAGACCTCTCGTCAGCTTGCATGAAGCTTACGGTATCTGTGCCGAGGAACTACATGAAGTAATGGATGCCATATGGAAACATTACCCAAAGGATCATGTTGCAAAAGAATTCCTTGATCTTGCAGTTGCAGCTTTCTTTGCCTATTACAGCTTCCATGAAGATTTTGATGAGATAATAAAAATTGAATCCGTGTTGGAATCTGAAGCACATTGGAAAGCAAAATTGGGAGAGAAAGATTACAAAAATGAGGAAAGACCAACTTTCCCTCCTTAAAGAAAAATGTATCATAACGATACACTTTTCTAAAAATCCCGCAAAAAATATTTTTTTCGTGTTTCAAATTTCCTCAAAATTACCCCGTTTTCTTTCCGCTTCCTTTTTGCCCCGAAAATCTAAAAAAATTGGTAAATTGTCCCCTTTTTAGTAACCCGTTTACTGTAGTAAACTGCCAATTTACTGCAGTACTACTGCATTTAAATTGATGTTTTTGCACTATATTTTAGTGGGTAGAATTTTGAAAGAATAATTAATGAAGTTTTACCCCGGCGACAGCATATCGCTCGAGGTGCCAACAGACCTTGTTGGTACCTGCAACTTCCAGTTTAGCGGACCCACCGCCATCACTGAAAAGACGGCATCTCCATCTGCCGGCGGATATTCCCTTACCCTTACTACTTCCCAGACCAACTCCCTTACTGCCGGAGAATATTTCTACCGTGCCTATGTGACTGTCGGTTCCGACAAGACCACTGTGCTCGAAGGATCATTCTTCATCAAAGTACTCGGTCAGAAGAGCAACAACAAAATTGCGCTTGAAGCTATCGAGGCAGCACTTCTAAGGCAGGCATCGAGAGAGCAGTTGAAAGTGTATGTCGGCAAAACCCAGATTGAGTACATGACACACGATCAGCTTATAACCTCGAGAGCGAAGTTGCAGGCACTGGTTGATGCAGAAGCAAGACAGGAGAACGGGAAGCAAAGCTTTGGAACAAAAAAAATCTACATTCAATTCTAAGAAAGGTTTCAAGATGAAACGAATATTAATCTTCACGCTGCTGTTTTTCATCCCGACAATTGCCCTGGTAAATGCCCAGACAATGAAAGTTGAAAATATAACCGGTGGCAGACTGATCACGGTCACAGCTTCCGTTGATTCAACGGATACCTTGAGCACGAAAGCTTTCGGCTTGGGTAATTTCCAGAATTACGACTGGGACACTTATCCCTTCAGCTTCAGCTATCTGCTTGCATCAGCATCAGGCAAACCGTACATACGGACCAAGGTGGAAGGAAGCTACGATAACTCTACCTGGTTTATAGTGGACACACTCTTTGCGGACTCTGCGGAAACATTCACGAAGAGTACTGCAAATCTGAACAAGGGGAAATATCCTTACTACCGGTTTAAGATTATTGGCTACACCGGCAACAGGAAAGATGCCACTTTGAAACTTTGGTTCTACGCATACAGAAGAGACTAAAAGAGAAATGAATAAAAATTTCAAAGACCTTGTCGGCAAACCTCAAAGGTCACACGGACAAAGAGCCGAGCTAAACGAATCAAAGATCGACAGGGAAAACAGGACCATAACGATGCCTGTTTCCTCCGAGAGAGAAATTGATTTTGGATGGTACAGAGAGATACTGGTACACGATCAGGAATCAGTAAACCTCGAACGGCTGAAGGATGGAGCAAATGTGCTCTTGAACCACCAGGCTAACAACCTGATAGGAGTGGTTGAAGATGCCTTCATCGGCGATGACAAAAGACTGTATGCAACCGTAAGATTCAGTAAAGGATCTCTCGGTGAAGAGGTGTTCAATGATGTGATTGACGGGATCCGCAGGAATGTTTCAATTGGATATGACTTCGGATATGACGATTATGAGGAAGTGTCGGAACACCCCGATGCGAAAAAGAGCGACTCACCTTTATTCAGGATATTCAGATGGACTCCTCTGGAAGTGAGCATCGTATCGGTGCCGGCAGATCATACAGTCGGAGTAGGCAGATCAATTAATACCGGTGACATATCAACCGGGGAAGAACCGGATACGAAAGAACAAGATTTTACAAACAATAACGAATTAAATAAACCGGAGATAACAATGCCAGATATTGATATAGCCGCCGAAGAGAGACAAAAAACAACCGAAGAAATTCGAGCTCTTGGCACTTCACACAATCTGCCCTACGATTTTGCAATCCAGGGAAACTACACAATTGAACAGTACAGAGGGTATGTGCTTCAACACATTCCCAGTTCGAAACCATTGAGCACCGAGGCTCATCTTGATGAAGAGAACCTGAGGGAATATTCACTTTCGAGAGGTATCAGATCAATCCTTAATGGTGATGATTGCTTCGAGAAAGAAGTACACAACGAGCTCTCGAAGAAATTTGACAAAAGATCAAAAGGTCTTCTCGTGCCACAAAATCTTTTCACATCCAAAAGAGGGAAAAGAGCAGCAGTTGCAACAGGCAACAAATTTGTAGGTACCGATTTCAGAGGTGATCTTTTCATTGATGCTCTCGCACCTGAAAACATTCTCGACCTCATTGGCGTAAACATGATGAACGGACTTGTTGGCAACATCGAGATCCCGAAACTGAACAGTGATCTCGGATTTGGCTGGGCAGCAAGTGAAATAGCTGCTGTAGCCGAGGGAACACTTGATGACGGACAGGTTCAGATGTCACCCAAAAAGGGGGGTGTTTTCACCGAGCTTTCGAGAAGACTTTTGAATCAGTCTGATCTCAACATCGAGCTGATTGTAAGAAATTCAATTTTCAGATCGCTTGAGAATACTCTCGCCAAAGTTCTTCACGAAGGATCTGCCACCATCTCGGGCATTAAAGATTTAGTGAATGCAACCAAGGTAACTGCCGCAGACACCAACAGAAACAAGCTGATTCAGTTCAAAGCCGCTGTGAAGCAACTTAACGCATCGGGGCTGAGAATGTACTGGGTAGGGAACAGTAATGTTATGGCGACACTTCAAAGCAGACCGGTTGTAGAAGGGCAGGCGATATTCCTTTGTTCGGATGACAACAAGATTATTTCCCGCGATGCCCTTGAATTCTCACCTATTTCAGACGGACACCTCTTTTATGGCAACTATGAGAATGTCTATATAGGCACATGGGGACCATACGAGATATTGACGAACCCTTACATCAAGGACACTGAGGGTCTCGTAAGACTCACAATGAACGCCGATACTGACATCGCTTTTGCACACGAGGAATCGTTTGCATGGGCAGATGACATAAGCTAATATCATACCGCTACCGTCCGGTGGTCTGACGCACCCGGAACTGCCGGACGGTTTTTATTAACGAAAACAGGAATATAAAATGTTTATTGATCTTGCGATACTCTTTTTGGGTGGCATACTCATTGCAGAATCAGAAAAGATATACAGGAATATTTACAAGCTTGGCGGACACAACTCGGTATGGTTCCCAAATTCAAAATGGTACATCTCGAATAACTGGAAATATGAAAATAAAATTTTGGATTTCGTGATGAAGTATCTCGCAGCTCCGTTCAAAGATGGTTTCCACTTAACAAAATCTGCAGGTATTCTTCTGCTTTGTCTGGTGGCATCGGAGTTTGATTTGATTACCGTCATCATTTTTTATGTTGTTTTCAGCTTGGGCTTCACGGTTAGATATCACATTGAAAACAAGAGGTGGAGTTGATATGAATTTATTAAAAAGAATCGCTTACAAGTTAGTCGGCAGATATTTAAAATATGGTGAATATGTTGACCAGATAACAAAGAAAAACGCTCTCACATTTCACTTTACTGCGGGTTACGGAGATGCCATAGCAACCGGTAACTACTTCGATCAGCAACCCGGAAAAGTCGCAACTACCTATGCCTGCGGGCGTGACGGAGTGATTGCGGAATTATTTGCACCTGCGTATTGGGCGTTTCATTTGGGTTCAACTCTCTTTAATGAGATGCGAACGATTGGGATAGAGATTCAAAACATCGGGCCACTCTGGAACAGAAACGGTGTTATGGTGGATTGCTACGGGAATATATACAAGGGTGAGTATGTCAGTTTTAAGACTCCATTCAAAGGAGTTTTTCACTGGGCGACTTTCACCGAAGCTCAATACGAGAATGTGGGAAAATGGGCGGCTGAGCGTTGTTTGGCATTCGGGATCCCGCCAATAATCAACACTAATCTGGACTATGTTGAGAACAATGAAAAGCTCGTTGGAATCACGACGCACACGCATTTTCGCAAAGATAAGTATGACATCGGGCCGGCATGGGACTGGAACCGGTTTAAAATCTATTTTGACGCTGAATATAACCGGTTAAAAGCGGAGGCAGGCAAATGACAGAATCATTTATCTTATCCGTTTTGAGCGGCGCTGTAGTATTGATCACAGCGATGCTCGCTTTCTTCCTGAAGTTCATGTGGGATAAAGCGGAAAAATATAGCAGTGTTATTGAAAAAGTAAAAAACGATCAGACCGAGATTCAAAAAGATTATCTCAACAGATTTGCTACGGTAAACACAGACATCGATACTCTTGGCAGGAGATTTGAGGAAAGGTTTGATGAATTAAAAGGGGTGTTGGAAAACCATTTTTTTTCCCGGCATACCGAGATTGTAGAGAAACTTACTGCAATATCAGACGATGTACAGAAGATGAAAAACCGGGTGATGCAAAACGAGATAAACAGGAATAACGCTGACCGGGAATTTAGGAATGAATGGTTACCGGTGCTCAACTGGGCAAAGTCCCAAATGGAAAGGAACATACATGATTCCTAAAATCGGATTCAGAAAGTTTGCAGCTTTTCTCCTTTCACTATTCGTGTATGTGATACTGTTCCTGACGGTCGTGATCACCGGCAAAATTAATTCTCCCGAGGTACCGACTTTTGCTTTTCAGCTTGGCGTAGGGATCGCATCCGTTACCGGTGCATTCTATGCCGGCAATGTACTTTCAAAAAAGGCAGGTCAGGATGGATAAAGGATTTTGGGTGGTGCTTATGCTTATCGCTCTGATTGTGGCAGTACTGGTTTTTACGAAAGTAAAACGAGTGCCCGGGAAGGAAACAAAAGAATTTAAGACAGGCAAGCAGGACACTGTATTTGTCCAGGGCAAACCTGATACCGTTTTCTTTTCCCGTGTGTTTGAAAAGATCGTTCATGTACCTGTCGAAAAAATAATCAGGTACGGCAGCGACAGTTCAAAAGTAGATACCACATTCTCTCTTCAGGATGGTGAGATTGATCTCGGGGTTACCACTTACCCTGCTGTCGATTCCCTAAAATTTGATATAGAGTTACTCACAGTAAACCGGGAGATTGTGAGGGTTGACACTGTAAAGCTTACCAGGGTTGACACCCTTGTGATCACCAGGGAAACAGTAATTGAACCTGCATGGTATGAATCCTGGTGGTTTGGATCGTTAGTTACAGCCGGTGCAGGCATAACCTTAATATTGACAGGTAAATGATGTTCTCCTGGATTAAAAACAGATTTCGCAAAACAATCGGGAAAACCCGCAATTTCGCTGCCGCCGCCGCAACCAGATTTGTATCCGACTGGCTTGTCTCTTACAAGTCAATTGATGCCGATCTTAAAGGTGACATAGCAAAGATCAGAATGAGAGCGAGGGATCTCGAAAAGAATTCGGAGATTGCTTCGAGATACTTTGGCATCCTCGAGACGAATCTTGTCGGTACCAACGGATACATGCTTCAAATGAAGATTAAAAAGGGGGATGTCTTCGATGAAGCAACCAACAGAGAGATTGAAGCTCAATGGAAAAAATGGTGTCGTTCTTCCAGTGTTGACGGGCGTATGAGTTTCAGAGAAATCTGTAAAGCGGCTGCAAGAGGGATACCAAGGGACGGTGAGTTCTTTGTGAGAATTGTTAAGGACACCGAAAGAAATCCTTACGGAATAAGTCTGCAAGTGATAGATCCCGCCCTGATCGACGACCAGTACAACGAAGTTCTCCCTAACGGCAACATAGTTCGCCTTGGCATTGAAATGGATGGATTCAGAAAACCGGTTGCCTACTATGTCACCGAAAAAAATCCCCGTGCTGAAATGATGGGGATGTCTCTCGATACGCGTGTGAGAGTGCGAGTTCCTGCCGAAGAGATAATTCATCTCTATAAGATGCACAGACCTGACCAGACCAGAGGATGGAGCTGGCTTGCACCGGTTATGCTTGCGCTTAGAATTTTGAACGGCTACATTGAAGGGGCGCTGGTGAATTCACGGGCAGGTGCTGCCAAGATGGGTTTCTATCAGACAGAGGATCCGAAAGTACTCGGACTCGGTGAGGAGGATGCGACGGTTGAGACAACAAAGACGGAACCGGGTACGATAGAAGTATTACCTGTCGGTGTCAAATTTATCGGCTACAATCCTGAATACCCTCAGGCACAGTTTGCTCCATTCACAAAAAGAATCATGATGCTTATTGCATCCGGGCTCAACATCTCTTATGTATCTCTCTCGCAGGATCTTGAAGCTGTGAATTACAGCTCCATTCGATACGGTACACAAGAGGAGCGGGAAAATTTCAAAGATGCTCAGGAAATGATTATTGAAAAATTCGTTACCAGAGTTTTTGAAGAGTGGTTGAAGATGTCCCTTACTCTCGGGAAAATGAATCTTGGATTGAGGAATTTTGAGAGATTGAATCAACCGTCGTTTGTGGGACCAAGGTGGCAGTGGGTCGACCCGCTGAAAGAAATTAACGCAAATATCAACGCCATCAATGCGGGGATCAAAAGCAGATCGGAAGTGATTGCCGAAAATGGAAGGGACTTCTACGAAGTGATGGATGAGATTGCGAAGGAGAACAGTTACATGATCGAAAAGGGAATTATCCCTGCCACGACAAACCTTCTGCAGGCACCAAATGAAGCGGCATAACATAGTATCGAGCATCATCGACAAGCTGAAAACTGTGACTGTTGAGAACGGTTACTACAGCGATTTCTCGAATTGTGTCTATAGCTGGAAACCCGGACAGATAGCACAGGGGACAGATCTCTGGGTTGAGGTTCAGGATGCCTCCAGTGAGTTGGGTGACAGGATAAATCTGCCTAACCTCGAGATCAAATTGAGTCTCAATATTGTCGTGTTTTGTGCTTCGGGAACCGACACACCCGAGCTGATCAGGAAGGCAATGGATGATATTTACAGAGTTTTGATAAACAACAGGGAGTATCTCATCACCACTTACGGCAGCGTGAAAATGAATTTCACAGGTGACGACATGGAAGTGTTCGAAGAGGATATTATTGCCGGAGTTGGAATTGTCGGGATGATGCTTGGATATTACGAGCTCTACTCACCGGCAGTTCCTTTGCCACCACCCGTTGTACCGGAAGGAGATTGATTGTGATTGACTTGAGCTGTGCCTTTAATTCGGGTCTTGAAGAAGAGATATTTATTGAACTGACGAAGATCAAGGGGATTATAGATGTCGACTACATCGGCAGTAACGGCGGGTTTAAGAACGCCCTGGGGAAGATGGAGACATACGAGATCACCTGCTTTATTCAGAGTGCCGACTTAAGTAAAGTTGCCCTGGGTGACACCGTGACAGTTAGAGGGAAAGAGTATAAAATCAAAGAAATAATTAATGAACAGACCGACATTGTCGTTTTGAGATTTGGACAAAAAACCTGACAGGAGTTAGAAAATGAGTACAAGTATTGTTGGCTTAAAAAGAATCATGCTTTGGAAGAAAGGGGTAGTGCCACCCTATTCGGATCCCGCACTTGCAGCGATCTCACTTGATGTGAGAAAATCATCAAACCTGGTGAAGACAGATGAAACCGTGAAAGATACCAAGGGAAGGGACCTTAAAAACTGGGCAAGGTATAAGGCAGAGGTTGAGTCGTATAACATCGACAGACCACTCTGGTATTACCTTTTGGAGCACCTTAGGAGAAATGGTGTTGATTGTGAGTTCCTTGCCGAGGCTACGGCTGTAACCGATTTCGATCCGCTTACACGGACATTCGGCGGATGCTTCAGATTCGACGGACAGAGGTTCATGGGACTGGATGTAGAGTATCAGATGACAAAGGATGAAAGGATTGCGAAGCTTTCATTTGAAGTGAAAATGCCGAAAGTACTTAGCCAGCTCCTGCTCGACGATGCTGTAACAAATGAACCGTTAAGTTTTATCGGGCTGGATGAATATTCACCTTCACAGATGAACAGTCCATACCTTGACAGTGTGAAGTTTGGGGAGGGATCAGGCACGGTTCTGTTTGATATAGAGAATCTTCTCGACATGAATTTCACCATGAAGACCAAGGGGAGAAAATCAATCTACGACAGAACAATCTGTGACTTCATTTCAGTTGAAGGGCAGTTCACTGTTGCCGAGGCGAACAAAGACAAGTTGCAGGCATGGGAGAATCTTCTTGACGCAAATCCCCGAATTGTTATCAAACAGAATAACGGTGGCGGGAAGTATGAGGAGCACATCTTCAATGCGAAAGTTCTTTCCCTTAAATCCGACTTCGAGATTTCGGATGAGAAACGGGAAGTGAAGATCGTACTTGCAGGAGATGTACCGGTTACTCTGATTGACAAGGCAACCGGCAGCTATGGCAGTAAATACACTTATTACATATAGGAGAGAGAAATGACAACTGAAAATTTTTCAACACCCGTGATTGACGGTTCATCAGCACAATCATTCGAAATCGATGATACCGGGGCGGTACTTGCCGACAAGATGATTGCCGTGGTTTACACACAGGGAATTGCACTTCTTTCCAAAAAGTCTTCTGCTTTGAATGGTAGTGATACCGAAATAGAGGTAAAAGACGGAACGAGTTATATCATGAAATTCACTGTAGATGACTGTCAGACAATGGCGGCAAAAGGGAACCTTACCTACAAGCTTTTCAAAATGACCGATGGTGAAACCACTGCTATGTTCGGAGGTACCCTCGCCAGTGGCACACCCACTGAAGCGGTAATACCTGTGCTCGGTCAAAAAAAAAGCATATACTACAAAGACGCGGAAACAACCGCAAGTCTAAGTGATTACGAAAATGGTGATCTGCTTTATGATCCCTCGACGAATGATCTTAAACTTAAGGATGACAACGAATGGAAAACAATCTTCAATGGAGCATAAAATATGACTGACATAGGTGTTGATAACATATCGACAAAGAATGTGAAGTACACCCCACCTGCAGGACAATACTGGTGGTGCATCGAGTTCAATGAAGATACGATACTTGCCGAGATCGAATACAAGACCGGCTATCCTGTTGGCTCCGGTGAAGCTGCAACAAAGAAGAACGCCGACTCTACCATCGGTAACTGCATTACCCATTATCAGGGTAAGACGCTCTATGGGAAGATTGTTGGCGTGAAGATACACGCAAGTTCACCTGCCGGGCATATAACCTGCAGGAGGGCAGTTTAATGAACTCACGGGACCATAACACCCCGAAGCTGAAGCGGAAGAAGTATCTTCCGCTTCTGCATCAGTACGCGCTCCAGTTCAATGGAACTGACGAATATCTGACCAGGGAGCTACCGACCAACCTGCTTACAGGCAATCAGAATGATTTCTACCCCGCAGGATCCCGACCAGCAGGATGGTTGGAAGGTTCAGGGGAAACATGGAATCAGGTGGGGATATCCGGCTCGACAACTTCGATGGTGCTGAAGCTTGCCGGGTCTTCTGCCCGCGCTATCTACGGTGGACTGACGATCGGCCAGAAATATAAGATGCGGATCCGATGGTATGGTGATTCCGCCTTGAATATCGGTTCGGTTGCAGGATCCGGAGACTACTTTATTATCGCCGCCACCACCCAGTGGAACACGGTTATTGTAACATTTACCGCTGTGAGTACCAGTATCTCTTTCGGCATTGCCTCCGGCACGGGATACATCGATTTCTTCAACTTCACTCCTGACTGGAAGCTCGATCTGAACGAAAGTTGGGAGTTAATCAAGCACTCGAATAACCGCACTTTTGCCGATACTGCAATTGATTGGGTTGGAAGTGGAAACCATTCCGCAGCAAGAAGTACTGTCGATAAGTACGAAGGTGTAGCTTCACTTCTCATCTCAGCAAGTGGAGCAGGGGATTTTACGACAAACTATGTTTCGTTACCCATTACGGCATTTGAGAGCCTCGCTGTGGGGAATAAATACACTTGGGAAAAATTTCTTAAAAGCGATACAGCAAGTAGAACTTTAAGTTTTCGTATTGGTACAAAAACTGTAACAAGTACAATAATAAGTACTACGGCATGGACAAAAGTTGTACTTAATTTTTTATGGGAAACAGCAGACGCAACAGCTTTAAACGCAGGTGAAGTTCCAAAAATGTATCTGTCTGGCGCTGGTAATTGCTATGTTGATGGGATTTCACTTACACAGGCTTATGATTCCGTTGAAGCATATACGATTAAACCTAATACTCTGGCAACTCAAACAATACTTAATCATGATGGTTTCAATTACACAGAACTTCGCTCAGATGGATATATAAGAACCAATATTGGTGTTACAGGAAATCTAGCGGTAAATAATGTTCTAACCACTTACACAGCAAATACATTTTCAAATGTATTTGTTTCAAAAAATAGAACCGATAAATTAAAAATCACCAAAAACGGTGTTACCGATGCGGGAGTTGTTTGTAGTGGTGTAGGGAAAATAATTTACACATTAAAAACAAACCTAGGGGCAAATAATGCAAACGCTGAAAAATTTGCTGGATTATTAGGAGCTAAGCAAATAATCCGTTTCAACAACATATCTCAAAGCGACTTCAATCCAACCACCTACAAAATAGGTCAACCTATTACAGGCGGTGGAGCGGAGGTGGTACTCTGGTTAGACCCGAAAAATGGAAGCAGTATAGCTAATATGTTGCAGGATTATTCCGGATATGGGAACAATCTCTCTGCCGTAAACATGGATTTGACAAACAGAATAGTTATGAGGAAATAATGGTAACAATAACCAAAGAAACCGGTACGATCGAAGTCAGCAACACCCGGGGGAAAGAATTCCGCGCGGGTGACATTGTAGTACCCATGAGCAAAGGAGTTGGTTTCATCGCGAATCTGCCACCTGAGTTCTTTGAGAAGAACTTTACAGTTGAAGTGATCTGCGAAAAAATAGAGTATGTACCAAACACAGAATTACCAGAACAACCAATAATAGAGGAATAAAATGTACGCGATTGGCGAGCGGACCTACCCTAAAATTGAAAAGATAAAGCTGAAGCAGTACAAGAAACTGAGGAAACTTCTGGGGAAATTGCCCGGGGAAGATCTTAAGAATGAACTGCTCTTTCTGTTGGATAACGATCTGATAGAAGAGGTGCTTTGCGTGATATTTGAAGAGACTGACAAAACACTTTTTGAGGAGATCGATGACGAAACCCTGGTGAGGATTGTTACTGATTTTTTCGACTCAAAGATGAAGTTGATGGAGAGTTTCACTCAAAGATTCGAAAGCTTTCAGGGAGAGAGCGGACTGAGCTTGCAAAACTAAAACGAATAGTGAAGGATGAAGCAAGATACTTCAAACTGAATTATTTGGATGAGATAGAAGACATGGAGTTTTATTTGAGTGACGGTGACCCCACCAGGTGCCGGGAAATGGATGAAACCAACATGGAACTCATCTACAAGTTTTACTACCGCAAGAGAGAAAACAAACTTAACGAATTAATTTCATCTGTAGAACAATTGGAAAAGAGCAGTAAATGAACGAAGTGGTAATCACCTTAAAAAGTAATGCTGAAAGACTTGAAAAGGAATTGGAGAAGGCGGGTAACGCCTTTTCCAATTTATTGAAATCGGCGTCGAAAAGAGTTGAAGTGGCGATATCCACCCGAACCGCCGAAGCAAACATAAAACGAACTTCGAATATGTTTGATAATTTTGCGGGGCGTGTGATTGCTCTTAATCAGAGTCTTGAAGTGGCAAAGAGTCTTATACTCGGTTTTAGTGACGATGTGAAAGCATCTGCTACTTTAGGGGTGTTAAGGGATAACTTTAAGGGGACTGCCGAAGATATCAAACTGTTTCAGCAGGCGACGGCTGGGACTGTGAAAGAGGCAACACTTCTTGAACTGAGCAATCAGGCAACGGAACTCGGGGTCACTCTTCAAGATCAGGCAGTACTCTTCAACATTGCAGAGGATGCCGCTGACAAATTCGGTGGAAGTACTGACGACAATTTCAAGGCTCTGGTATTCACCACTGAGGGAGCTACAAGAGCATTAAAAAATCTCGGAATCCAGAAGGATGTATATGAAAAGAAACTCTCCGATCTGGCGGCTGCCGAAGGGAAAACGGTTGATCAGCTTGACGGCGAAGCGGAAAAGCGACTGAGGGTTAGAGCTGTAATTGAACTTACCGGGCAGACGCTTGATGATGTGGCTAAAAAACAGAGAGACAACGCCGATACACTTGAAGAGATGGGGGTAAGTTTTCAGGGTGTAAAAGAAAAAATAGCCGAGGGATTTTTACCCGTTATAAAAACTGTCGGAGAAATTATAATCGCTTTTAACAACTGGGTACAAGGTTTGTCAGCAAGCTTGAGAGTTGCAATAGGTGTAATAGGGTTTGTTACTACTGCTTTTCTTCTTCTCGGAAACACACTGAGTACAAAGTTTTATATGGTTACCCTGGTTACCGGGGCAGTGATAACGCTGATGACAGCATTACGAGAGGGTAAACCGGTAATAGCGTTTCTTTCTTCACTGGTCGCTGCTCTTGGTGTATCAGTTATGATATTGAGAACATCTTTTATAAGCATGGCACACGGATGGGTATTTAACCTTTCAAAAATGTCAACATCTCTTGGTCTTGCAAGGGTACAACTAAAATTGGCTGCGATGGAAGGCAGATTGTTTGCAGGAGCGATGACTGCGGCGGGTATGTCAGTGAAAGCGTTCTTCGCGTCTTTGGGTCCGATAGGATGGATCATGTTGGGTTTGAGTGCGGTTGCCACCATCTGGGCAACTCTCAGCGAAAATATTGACGAGGCAAAACAAAAGACGGAAGATTATGAGAAAACACTTGAAAGAAAGGCAACCACCGATAACACAGAGGTTGTTGCTTTGCAGGCGAAAAAGGTTGGATATAATTTGTTGGCAAATGAGCTTTCGAAGACGAATGCCAAGAGTGAAGAGAGGAATGTCCTCGCATCAAGGATATCGAAGGAGTACCCCGATCTGATTAAAAATATCAATCTTAATACGGCATCTGAAAAGGAACTGGGAATTTGGAAAGATTGGGTCAACAAGCAGTTTGACATGAGAATCAAGTTAATGATTCTAGAAAAGAAGGCGGCTCTGGTAACAGAGGATATCGCTAAGAAGGAACTCGAACTAATTGACCTCCCCAAAAGCAAAGTAGATGTTCCAACTCCGGTTTATGGCTTTTACGGAAACTATAATAAAGCTGACATTGCATATGCAAAAAATAACAATTTAGAAATAGATAAGAAAATTTCGAATATCCAGAACGAACTCAGTGACAAAAACAAACTTTTGGAAGATATCACTAAAAAAGCAGACGCAATGAAAGCTACGGTGGTGACAGGTTCCTCAGGCCCTTCAGGGGCAGGGGGCGGGAGCAAGGAAAAACCCTCGGTACTTAAGGGATATGAACAAAACCTTTCCGATCTTGAAGAAGAGAGAAGAAAAACCGACATTGAAAACATTAAGTCGGATGAAGAGACCAAGTACCAAATAGAACTCGCTTACCTGAAAAAGAAAAAAGATCTCGCAGATCAGGCAATGAAATTGACCGGTCTCACTCAGGATGAAAAGAACCGTCTCGAACTTGCTTCCCTGGACTTGCATAAACAGATACTCGAATCTGAAATAAAGCACGGCAAAGAGGCACTTGATAAACAATTCAAGGCAGATGCCGAAGCTCTAAAAAGAAAACAGGATCTGGAGGAAGCGGAATCAGATGGTAAAGACCTCACCAGACTTCAGGAATTGGAAAATGAGAAGCTGCATCTGGAACAGAAGCTCGCTCTCTACCGGCAATATGGCAAGGATGTTTCTGACATCGAGCATGAGATCGCTTTAAATTTGCTTAAAACAAAGAATGCGAGGATTGAAAAAGAAAAAGAAGACTTAAAGAAAAAAGATGATTTTGAAAAGATGCTTTTTGATTCTCAAGTAATGAGCGAGGCAAAACAATTTGATGTTATGAGGCAGAAGAATGATGAATGGTTGAGCGAAAAACTGAAAGAATATGAACTCACCGAACAGCAAAGGGCCGAGCTCTACAGAACGCATGAAGAGAAGAACTCCGAGGTAAATGAAAAGGAAAGCGAGTACCGGCTTGGAAAAACAAGGGAGATACTCTCTAATATGAAAGGTATTTTTGCCGAGAATACTGTGGCATATAAAGCATTTGCGATAGCTAATGCTACCATCGGCACCTATGAAGCTGCTGTGACGGCTCTGAAGGCAGGTCCGATATTAGGACCAATTCTTATGGGAACTATTATCGCCGCAGGACTCGGTCAGGTGGCAAACATCATAGCAACCGAAGTGCCCGGTTATGCAAAAGGCGGGGCAGTTGTTGGGGAGAACGGACCTGAAATAATCACACCGATGCAGGACTATGCATCCGGACAGGTTCTCCTTGCAACAGAGACAGCAAACGCGGTTCAAAGGGCGATGTTGCAGAAAGACGGTTTGATGATTTCAGGGAGCAATTCCGATCTGATGCGAGCTCTCAAAGAGTGGCCTTATAAGGTAAGGTTTGATCTTGGACTTGACAGTCTTAAAGGATCCTTGGAGCGAATAAATTACCGGGACGGGCTGGCAATATGAGCATACTTAAAGCGACGGGACAAATACCGGGCGGTTCACCCTCATCTCCGATGAAGCTACTGTATTATATCTCCTTTAGTGACCCGTGGAGCAGTGATCTGGAAGCTGATCTGCTGGAAGCATCCTCGTTCAGCTACGGAGGGGATGATACTGATATCATTAGTATCATGCCCGGGAACTACACTTTTAAGGTCAGGATTGCGGATAAAACGCTATACAGCGACTATGTTAATTTATTCAGCGGATATGATGCCAGGGTTTCAGTACGGTTTTATACCGGTACAAGCTACACAGTAATTCACCACAGCAAAGTTGACAAGTACAATGTGATTTATACCGATTTTGAGCAGACGATTGAGGTGAAGGTTTACGATCTGATGGCTCTGATGAAGGAGTGGGATCCGGACTGGAACACTACTTACATGGGAATACTACCCAACACTTTAAACGGGCGTGCATGGGTGGATCCCGCAATAGGTGACGAGAATGTCTGGATAAATATCACCCGGTTTTTGAACGATTTGATCAACAGAACGGAACTCCCGGGGACTGTCACGGGACCCGGATATAAAGATTACGACCTCACGAGAACCTTTATCAGTGCAACCGGTTATATGCCTCCATCCGATTTCATCACACAGGACAGCGGAGCGGGGATAATAAGCTGGCTTTATGTTCCTATTGTCAATTTCTTTAATGGTGCTTTCAAAAACTACAAGGATGTGATCAAAAGCTTAATGATTACGCTCTGCAGTGGCTTGGTGGTTTACAGGGGGAAAGCGTATCTATTACCGATGTATTACAGGGGATACTCTGCCGGTGGAGTAATTGACATTGTTACGACAATCTACAAACACAACTATCTTTCGCTTCCGGAGACAAAATTTAAGAAACCGATAAAGGCGTTGAAAGTGCACGAGATGAATGAAACCGGCGCCACTTCGTTTGACGGGTACGATTTTTATCCTGATGAGGAGACCTGGAACATTGCAGACAGCAGCGACCAAAGAGATCTGTATATCGCCACTCCCTGCAGTCCGACTGATATGGTGAGTTACCTGGGAACCAGTTTGAGTAAGAATCTTGCCGCCTGGTATTCGGGGGACGCCAATGATCTGGTGAGACGGGTGAGAACCGATTCGATAAAGTTCTATGTTAACGGAGCATATACGGGAGCAAACAACTTCTGGAATCACAGTAAAACAATTCTCTATAATCTGCTCTCACAAAATAAACGAACGGTAAGACTGACAGTATCCGGGCTTAATTATCCTCCGTACAAATATTACCAGCTTGAGCACGATCCTTCAAGAACATACAGAATATTGAACAGTAAAGAAGATTTTTTTGAGAATGTAACCGAGCTCGAGCTCGTGGAATGTTGAAGAACTTGTGTACAATTTACTCAAGTTTAGACCTGATTTCGTTCATATTTCGTATATTTGACCCCAATTAATGGCACTTTTCTTGCCTAAGAAATGGATAAAATGAGCATAAGTTGAGCTTTTTGAGTACCGCCATACCTAAATTATTTAGATGTAACGGTTTCCGAAGGGTCAAACTACTATATTTGAGATCAACAAAAAGTTTAGAAAAAAAGATCATAATGTCTTCAAAAAAGAGTAAAATAGCGATATACCCGGGCACTTTTGACCCGGTTACAAACGGTCATCTCGACATCGTGCTGCGTGCAATTGAAATATTTGACAAAGTGTATGTTAGTATTGGAATCAATCCGGCAAAAACACCTCTTTTCACAGTTGATGAGCGACTGGAGCTGTTAAACCGGAGTCTTCAAGGTGTGGATCGTGTAGAGACGAGTACCTACTCCGGTCTGCTCGTGGCACATGCTCTTGAAAAAGGGGCTGTGGCGGTGATTAGAGGATTAAGGGCACTCTCGGATTTTGAATATGAGTTTCAGCTCGCTCTCATGAACAGAAAGCTTGCAGAAGATATCAGCACTGTTTTTTTAATGCCACATGAGAAATACACCTATGTGAACTCTTCATTAATAAGAAACCTTGCCATGTTGGGGCAGGATGTTTCAGATTTTGTTCCTTCTCCGGTGCAGGACGCACTTCGGCAGAAATTTTCCAAATAAACACGGGAGCTTATTGTGTTTGAATTGTCTAAATTAATCTCGACTGTTGAAGGCAGTGCAACACTTGCCATTACAGCACTGGTTAAAAAATTAAAAGCGGAAGGAAAGGATGTTCTAAGTTTCAGCGCCGGTGAACCTGATTTTCCGACTCCATCATTTATAAAAGAAGCTGCAATAGATGCAATAAATAAAAATTTTACATATTACACACCTAATGTTGGCACACCTGATCTGCTTGCCGCGATTGTTTCAAAATTTAAAAAAGACAATGATCTTGAATACACACCTCAGGAGATACTTGTATCCAACGGTGCGAAACATTCACTTTATAATGTCCTGATGGCGGTCTGCAATCCAGGAGATGAGGTCATTTACCAGTCACCCTACTGGGTAAGTTATCCTGAGATGGTTAAACTTGTTCAGGGGGTCTCGGTTGTGATTCATGCCGGGACAGAGAGTGGATATAAAATCACCCCCGATCAATTGAGATCTGCAATCACTCCAAAAACCAAAGTGTTTATTTTCAATTCTCCTTCCAATCCCACAGGGGCTACTTACACACCGGAAGAAATTATGGCTTTGGGTGAAGTGCTGGCAGACAAAAATATTCTGATTCTGTCGGATGAAATCTATGAGAAGATCATCTTCGATGGCATAAAGCATTATTCCATTGCTCAATATCCCGGATTGAAAGATAAAACTGTGGTTGTGAACGGACTGTCAAAAGCCTACTCGATGACCGGGTGGAGAATAGGATATGCTGCGGGACCGAAGTATATCATTGATGAGGCTGCAAAAATTCAGAGTCACAGTACATCCAACGCATGTTCTGTCTCTCAGAAAGCTGCCACGGCTGCATTGAACGGACCGACTGATGATCTCGAAATGATGGCGAAAAAATTTGAAGAGAGAAGAAATCTCATAATGAGCGAGATGGTTAAAATTCCCGGGGTCAAATGTCCGACACCGGGAGGGGCGTTCTATGTTTTCTTCGATGTTTCAGAGTATTACGGCAGGCAGTATAATGGTACTGCAATTGACTCATCTTCAGACATGTGTACCTATCTTCTTGCTGAAGTGAATATCGGACTTGTACCGGGAGATGCCTTCGGAAATGATGACTGTGTCAGAATGTCTTTTGCCTGTTCAGATGCAAATATTCTGGAAGGAATCAGACGGTTGAAAGCCGGGCTGGCAAATCTAAAATAACAATATTAAAACTGTGGAAGGAGTTTTTTTACTTCTTCCACAGGCATATCCTTGCCTGTCCAGATTTTGAACGATTCTGCTGCCTGGAATAACAGCATGTACAACCCGTTAAGTGTGAGACAACCTGCCTTTTCAGCGACTTCAAGGAATTTTGTTTTCGCCGGATTATAAATCAAATCAAAAACCACAGTCTCCCTGTTGAGCGCCTCAAGGGGGATATCCACTATCTCATTCACATCTGGATGCATTCCAATCGAAGTGGTATTAATGATAATTCCTGAATTATTTATCGCTTCCTTCATATGTTTATCATCGAAGGGAATTACGCGAAACTTTACACCTTTGAACAGGGTCAAGTAATTTAAAACGAGTAGAGAGGCGTTTTGAAGAGTACGGTTTGTGATGATAATATCTTTGATTTTGAAATCCACGATCAGAGAATAGATTACAGCCGAGGCTGATCCACCCGCACCCAGAACCAGAGCCGGTTGTCCCGTAAAGAGGTCTGAATAGAGCTCCAATGACTTTGAAAAGCCTGTAATATCGGTGTTGAATCCCTTTAATAAACCGTTTCTGTTTACTATTGTGTTTGCAGCACCGGTGTATTTCACTTCGAGACTGAGTTCATCGAGGAATGGCAGAATCCTTCTTTTATGGGGTAATGAAAGGTTAAAACCTCTAATATTTAACGCCCTCATCCCGGAAAGTGCCGCTTCAAGATTTTCGGGCAGCACATCGAAAGCATGGTAAGCAAAGTCGAGCCCCAGAATCTTCGCTGCGGTATTATGGATTGACGGTGAAAAAGAGTGCTTCGAAGGATGCGAAAGCAAACCGGTCAGAACAGTATCCGGGGTGAATGAAGAATTTCCCACTATTTCTCTATCAAATCGCCAAACAGGCTTTGGAATACCCTCGAATAGTAGACGATGGGATTCTTTTTCTTAAAATCAGCCAGCAACGACCTGTCAAACTTGAATGCAGTCCGCAGGTAGGCGAGACCCTGTTTATTATTTCCAAGTTTATAGGCGAGTCGCGACAGGAGGAAAAATGATCTGCCATTCATTGGTTTGTGAGAGAGCGATTTTACTACACAAAGAAAAGCATGGTGCGGATTCTTATAGTCAAGCTTGATTTCAGCGAGCTGGTGCCAGGTAAGAGCGTTTTCCGCATCGATTGAGAGGATATCCTCAAAGTGAGAGATGTACTCTTTGTCATCATCACCGAGTCTGAATCCCCACTTGCCAAAGCTGCCCCACAGTCCTTTTCCGTCTTTCGTGGAATAAACGAGCGCATCCCTGAAGTCTCTTAAGGAATCCTGGTAGTCGCCGGTTTTCAGGTAGCAGTAAGCTCTTTCGATATAAGCTGCAGAAAACTTTCTGTCAGCTTCAATAGCCTTGGTAAAAAATTCTGCGGCTGCAAAAAAGTCCTGTTTCAGGATTGAGATTTCTCCCAGTTTAAACAGAATTGTGAAGTTCTCCGGGTGAAACAGGAGGGCGGTATTCAACGATTCAAGAGCAATTTTGTATTTGCGCAAGCCGATGTTTAATTCAACGAACGAAAATAGGGAAGAGAGGTTTAGCGGATCGAGAGCCATGGAAGTGCTGAATGCATTCAGCGCTCTTTCAACCCGGTTAAGCCTTTCCAGAATCTGTCCTTTAAACATCCAGCCATCGGAACATTTAGGTTCCAGTTCGAGATATTTTTCTATCGTGTCCATCGCAAATGCCTGATTGTTGATATCACGATAGCAGTGTGCCAGAAGAAAAAGGATATCCGGATCTTCAGGGTCGAGAGAAACTGCTTTTTTAAGGAATTTTATCGCTTTGTGATATTTCCCGATTCTCTTGTAAATGATGCCATAAGAGAAAAATGTTCTGGAGTCGTTTTTATCGACCTCATAGGCAGTCTTAAGGTACCCGGTGGCTTCCTTCAATCTGTTGAGATTGATACAAACCATTGCCTTTTCGATCAGGATGGAAGTATTATTCGGGTTAAGCGACAGTGCTTTACTCAAACTGCGATAAGCCAAAGCGGGTTCATTCATCCTGAACAGACAAAAACCCGCTCTGTAATAGTTTTCATAGTTGAAAGGATTGGCAGCAATCAAATCTTTAACAAGCTCGAGTACTTCCTCGTAGCGGTAATTATCAAGAAGAATTTCGATTGAATTGTCGATATATTCAATAGCCTCTTCCTTGAGATCGCCAGAGAGCATGAGTTTGCACTTTTCAATGATCTCTTTCAGGAAATTCTCGCTGAAATCATCCCGTTCAAAATCATAACTGTTTCTCTCAAAATCTGACATTCAAATCCTTTTCAAAATAACGATACAAATAAAAGATACGCAATAAATATTAATTATTCATTGCCAAAACACGGGTAATTTTCTCTGCCGCATCTGCGAGAGTGGAAGCAGGAATCAGGCTGAGACCTGATTTTGCGAGCATTTCTCTTGCTTCTTTGGCATTTGTTCCTTCGAGACGAACAACTATTGGCAGCGAAATTTCAATTTCCTTTGCAGCATTGATAACACCCTCAGCAACACGGTCACATCTTACAATACCACCAAAGATATTGATAAGAATTGCCTTCACATTCGGATCTGAAAGGATGATCTTAAACCCGTTGGAAACTGTTTCTTTGTTGGCACCGCCACCGACATCAAGGAAGTTGGCAGGTTCGCCACCGGCAAGTTTAATGATATCCATTGTACCCATCGCCAGCCCAGCACCATTGACCATGCAACCGACATTTCCATCGAGTTTGATGTAATTCAGGTTGTATCTTGAAGCTTCAACCTCAAGCGGATCTTCTTCGTCGATATCGCGATATTCCATTATGTCGCGGTGACGGAAAAGGGCATTGTCATCAAAGTTCATTTTTGCATCAAGAGCCATTACATCACCTTCTTTGGTGACAACCAGCGGGTTGATCTCTGCAAGTGAAGCATCAGTAGAATCGTAAGCCTTATAGAGTGCAAGGAGGAAATTGACAGCATTTTTGTGTTGCACTCCGCTTAATCCGAGAGCAAATGCAATCTTTCTTGCCTGATAAGGACGAAGTCCGATAGACGGTTCGATGGTCTCCTTGATAATTTTTTCGGGAGATTCTTCAGCCACCTTTTCAATTTCCATACCACCTTCGGTTGATGCCATAAGAACATTCTTTGAAATGGCACGGTCGAGAGTGATTCCGATATAGAGTTCTTTTTCTATGTTTATCCCTTGTTCAACGAGCAGTCTTTTAACGATTCTGCCTTCGGGACCTGTCTGGTGGGTAATCAGGTTCATTCCAAGCATGGCTTTTGAATATTCATAAACCTCATGCAGTGATTTCGCAACCTTCACACCACCGCCTTTTCCTCTTCCGCCTGCGTGAATCTGTGCTTTCACAACCCATACACTTCCACCAAGTTCTTCTTTGGCAACTTTGACGGCTTCTTCAGGGGTGAAGACGGGGAAACCTTTAGGAACCGCAACATTAAATTTTCTCAGGATTTCTTTTGCCTGATATTCATGAATTTTCATTTATAAACCTGTGATTAATTTAACAAAAGGGGAGTGAGTCACTCCCCGCCAATTATCCAATTTTTTCACTCATTGTTTTAGCCTGGAGGAAGAGGAGCAGGTAATCTCTGCCGCCGGCTTTCGAGTCGGTTCCCGACATGTTAAATCCACCAAAAGGATGTCCGCCGACCATGGCACCTGTACATTTTCTGTTCAGGTAAAGGTTTCCTATCAGGAGTTCCTTTTTAGCACGATTCAGTTTCTCGCGATCGTTTGAATAGACCGCGCCTGTCAGACCGTAAATGGTATTATTGCAAATCTTAAGTGATTCATCGAAATTCGGTGATTTAATCAGTGCAAGAACAGGTCCGAAGATTTCTTCCTGCGATATACGAGCCATCGGATCGATATCAGCAAAGACTGTTGGTTTTATGTAATAGCCGTTACCTTCAGCTTTTTCACCGCCGGCAATAAGTCTGCCTTCAGTTTTACCGATTTCGATATACTTAAGGATTCCTCTTTCAGCCGAAGCACTGGCTACTGGACCCATTCTGAAATTATCTTCAGCCGGTCCTATTTTAATGGTGTCTACGCGCTCTTTAATCTTTTGAACCATGACATCATAAACTTTTTCGTCGATGATGGCTCTTGAACAGGCGCTGCATTTCTGACCCTGATATCCAAATGCTGCAGCAACAATACCGTCAGCAGCGTCATCAAGATTACAATCCGCATCGATGACAATACTGTCTTTTCCACCCATCTCGGCGACAACTCTTTTCAGCCAGATTTGTCCCGGTTGAACTTTAGCTGCCAGCTCATAGATGTGAATACCGACTTCCATAGAACCGGTAAATGAGATAAATCTAACTTTCGGATGTGCGACAAGTGTATCGCCAACTTCTCCGCCGGAACCCGGGAGGAAGTTGAGAACGCCATCGGGGACACCCGCTTCTTTCATAATTTCATAGTAAAGCCGTCCCATCATCGGGGTATCGGATGAAGGCTTCAGAACTATTGTATTACCCGATACAATGGCTGCTGAAGACATGCCGGCGAGAATAGCAAACGGGAAATTCCATGGTGGAATGATCACACCAACACCAAGTGGAATATACACAAGTTCATTTGCTTCACCGGGCATGGGGGTAATTGGCTGCTTTTCTGCATATCTAAGCATTTCGCGACCGTAGAATTCCATGAAGTCTATTGCTTCAGCGGTGTCAGCATCAGCCTCGCCGTAATTTTTACCGGCTTCGAGTACCATCCAGGCGTTGATTTCAAGTTTCCTTCTGCGAGTTATTTCAGCAGCTCTAAAGAGAAGTGCTGCTCTTTCAGCAGGTTCCACATATTTCCAGGTTTCGAAAGCCTTCAGAGCTTCATCCACTGCCTGGTTAGCCAGATCCACATCACCTTTGCTAAAGGTTGCGATAAGTTCATCTGTGTTTGATGGACTGAATGAGTTAAAAGTTCTCTCGGTAACCACTTCTTTTCCGCCGATAATCAACGGATACGATTTGCCGAGTTGTTTCTTCACTTCATTAATTGCATTCTTCTGCAAGTCGAAGTTTTCTTTTTTTGTGAAGTCTATATAAGATTCATTTTTAAAGGGGGGAATATTCATTTGATCTCCTGTGAAAAAATATTTTTCCATTTTTAAAATTAACCTTTAAAAGTGTAAGTGCCAAAGAAAAACAGTTCCCCTTCAGGAGTTATTAATTGTGAGTTTTGAATCAGGAGTTGACAGGGGAAAGAAGGGGAGGGTTTTATTGATTTATCGGTTTTGACAGAATAAAAAATAATGGTTATATTGGGGTCTGATTTTTATTGATTTTGGCTCTGCTAACAGGTGAGTGCCCAACCCCGTCAGGTCCGGAAGGAAGCAGCGGTAAGCATGTATCTTGTGTAGCCAGAGCCTTTTTTATTTTTCAAAGATATCAGGTGGAACGATAAAATGAAGTCTGCCTGTGCCGGGTCGCATCTTGCCAGGGAAGACAACTTTGGCAATGGTACCGGGTTTAAAGTAGATATCCATCGATCCTGATCCGGTGGAATTCATAACCAGTAGTGAAGTTTCCGGTTCATGCATTATTATTGCTACATTTTCTTCTTTGAATGAGTTTACCATCGCATAAATATCGGCTATCGGCGCTCCACTTCGCAATTCCGCTGCCACTTCCTTTTTTACTCCATTGTCCGATAGTTCTGCCAGAATATCCATGGTCTGTCTCGTTCTTAGTGCCGGGGATGATATGATAAGGTCGAGTTCCGGAATTGAATTTGACAATCCTTCTATCGTTGAAGTGAATTGAGCCTTTCCTTCCGGAGTGATCTGTCTATCACCTCCGGGACCGGTGCCCAAATATTCTGCCTCTGTGTGTCTAATTATATAAAGGTTCATTCGTAATTCCTGATTACTGGAAACAATTAAGATTAACGGAGTTAATCATGTAGTAGATGAGCGGATAGTTGTTGTTATAGAACGACTCATTGCACTTGATCGTAACCAGAAATTCCTCATTTTCGCATTTAACCAGTAAGTGTTGAATCACCTGATCTTCTTGTTTAATCAGTTTGGAGTTGTACAGTGAATAATTGAATTCATTGCTTAACAGTGAAAAATTGATATCTTTGATGAAAACTCTCACAGGGCTGTTTTTCTCGAGATCGAAAATAAATACCTGAATATCTTTTTTCTCCCGTGTTGCCATCGTCCCGGTGACTTTTCCATCAAAGAGTGACTTTATCTCGATACCGTTCTTTATTTCCCACTTCTCAGGGAGGTACATTCGCATTAAATCAAATCTGGTGTTGTAATATTTTGGCAGTTCCTCGCTGATTTCGGCAATTTTTTCTTTTGTCTGAAAACCGTTAAGGTAGCCCGATAAAAACTCCTGCCATTTGGTTGCCTTAGACGAAAACTCTCCCTGATCGGTGTAGTCGATTTTCACAGGTTTGAAATCTGACTTATTGCCGTAAAGTTTAAATGAAAGAGAAGCGGGTTGCCCTTTCACAGCATTGAAGGACATTTTTGCCAGCAGGGAAGGAGAAGAAACCTCGATATAATTTTCGAAAGCGAGGGATGCCTTCCCGTTTTTAATGTCATAAATTTTCAGGTATTCCACATTTACGATACTTTTAACCGAGTACTTCTGAAGGACTGCAAAAAATTCTTTGTCATCAACGAAAAGTTTTTTGTAGTTGAGTGAACCGGGTACATTTTTATCGTGCAGCAAAAGCCCAAGAGTGTCGTTGTATATCAGAAACTTGTTATGGTCTGCATTTTTATGCTGGAGTGTGACAGCGTAGTATGTTTTACCATCCAGAATCATACTGTCAATTTCCGTCTTGCGATAATATTTCGCATCGAGAATGTTAAATTCGAAGGGGTCTCTTAATCTTGCTTCGGCCCTTTCATCACCATTTATGTAACTGTCAAATAGAGCAATAATCTCTTTCCCGGAAACTCTTTTTACCTCATGTTTGGGCTCCGGTTTACCACACCCCGAAAATAACGATGCAATTACAAAGAAAAGACTTAATATACTAAGGCTTAAGTTGGATTTTTTCATCTGGTTTTGGTTTTAGTGTATCTGCTGGACCGGATTTAGCCGTATCTTTTACGGGCTGGACTTCTGCCGGTTCAAAGACAGGGGATTTAGGCATAAAATCTTTTGTCAGTGTATTGTCTTCAAAAGTGGTTTTATAGAGCAGTAATTTTGAATCGGGGATTCTTGAAATGTCACCAATCGGAACTCCTGCCATTCCGAGATTCACGTTGTCAATTACAATTTTTCGTGAGAACAATCTGTCAAAATTGCCGCTATAGAGGTCGCTCAGTCTGTTTTGAACGAGTGCAGGTATCTCTTTTGCCGACGGAGTATAGATATAAGGGTCATTTGGTTCCACAAATGAAATGGTAATGGCGTTGTTATCGCCGGTTTTAACGAGCACGGGGGAGCCGAACTCAACTAAAGAATAAGCAATCTTAATATCTTCATTGGAAGTTCTTACACATCCGTGTGAGCTTGGTTGTTTCCCGAGGAAAATATAGTATCCGTTTCCATCAAGACCGTGGAGTCCGATTCCGTAGTTGAACTGCATCCAGTAGTAGAGGTTACAGTTAAAATCTTTTGAGACTGCCACATCCTGTTTTGAGAAAATGGCAAATACACCCTCGTTCGTTAGAACGCCCTGGGAAATGGTGTTCGTGCCTGTGGACACAGGAAAATTGAATCTTTCACCTGTTTTCATAATCACAGCCGCATGCTGGGTTTTCAAGTCAATTTCTATATATGACTTTCTGGTGGTATATAGAGTATCCTTGATTTTCTTATCGAGATACCGGAGATAACTTATGTCCACTTTTCTGTGAAGAGGTTTTTGATACACGGGCTTTGGTATCTCAGCCATCGAGAGTGCAATCAGGATTGAGAAGAAAGAGAGAAAAACAAGTAATTTAGTAAGAGTCGTCATTTTGTTTCCCGAAAATAGTTATAGACCAGTCCGGCCTTCTTGTCGCCGACAACTCTGGCGAGTGAGTCAAGGCTGGCTTTTTCAATTTCTTTTACACTGCCAAGTTCTGATAAGAGTCTGGTAGCAAGTTTTTCACCAATTCCGTCGATTTCGAGCAGTTGAGTAGTAAAAGTTCTTTTACTCCTCTTTAATCTATGAAAAGTTATTGCAAAACGATGTGCTTCATCTCTCACCTGTTGCAACAGTTTGAGAGCGGAGGAAGTTTTGGGTATAATCACCGGGTCAGGGTCTTTTGGAAGGAAGACCTCTTCAAGTCTTTTTGCCAGTCCAATAATTTCAAAATTCTTTAGCCCGAGTAATCTGAGAGCATAAACAGCAGTCGAAAGTTGACCTTTTCCTCCGTCCACCATAATAAGATCGGGAAGTTGTTCCTTTTCCTTTATCAATCTGGAATATCTGCGGGTAATAACCTCTTCCATGCTGGCAAAATCGTCAGGTCCGCTTACAGTTTTAATCGCAAACTTTCTGTAGAGTGATTTTTTTGGTTTTCCGTCAACAAACACCACCATGCTCGCAACTGTATCAGTACCCTGCAGGTTGGAGATGTCAAAGCACTCTATATGTCTCGGTATCTTTTTGAGATATAAATCTCTTTGAAGTGCAGCGAGAGTGAACGGGATATTCCCTTCCTTTTTGACTTTTTGGAGCTGAATTTCTTTCAGTTGAAGTGCTGCATTTTCTCCGCTCATCTCCACAAGAGATTTCAAATCACCTCTTTTTGGAGTAAAAATTCTGATCTTTTTTCCTGAACGATACTGAAGGAGAGAAGTAATTTCTTCCAGTTCAGCAGGCTCCACACCTGTAATAAGTTCAGAAGGTATATCGATGAAATCGTTGTAAAACTGTTTGATGAATGCGGCATAAATCTCTGTAAGGTCACCTTCTGATGCATTTTGGAGGTGAAATTCCTTTTTCCCGATCAGTTTTCCCGCACGGATATTCAGGACGGAACAAGCGGCATCCTTTGCTTCATTTGCAATTGCTATGATATCCCTGTCGACTTCATCTTCACTTACAATCTTCTGCTTTTCTGAAAATGCCTGAATTTTTTCGAGTCTGTCTCTGTAGTCAGCAGCTTTTTCAAACTCAAGATTCGCTGCGGCCTCGCTCATTGAAGACTTAAAATCCCTGATCAAATCATCTATTCTTCCCTTAAGAAGTTTGATGACCTGATTTACCATAAGATTGTATTCTGCGAGAGATTGATATCCCACACAGGGTCCATCGCATTTTTTGATGTGATAGTCGAGGCAAACCTTATACTTTGAGTTTTGAATCGATTCGGTGGTCAATGGCAGTTTGCAGCTTCGAATCTTAAAAATCTGGGTGATCATCCTCAGGGCTGCACGCATACTTTTTACATCGGTATATGGTCCAAAATATTGTGAGCCATCCTTGTAGACTTTTCTGGTTGGATAAATTCTGGGAAATTGTTCCGCGGTTACTTTTATAAAAGGATAAGTTTTATCATCCTTCAGGTTGATATTGTAGCGGGGTTTTAGTTTTTTGATCAGATTGTTTTCGAGTACAAGCGCCTCAATTTCACTTGTAGTGACGATAAATTCAACATCCGCAGCCTTCGAGACCATCAATTCGATTCTGTAGCTGGGGTTCTTTCCTGTAAAGTAGGATTTGACTCTGTTCTTAAGATTTTTAGCTTTGCCCACATACAGCACCTTCCCTGTGTCATCTTTAAACTGATACACTCCAGGGTTGTCAGGAAGATTTTGCAGTGCTGTTTCCAGAGCTTCTTTCATTCTTAAGGATAATTATTAGAAGAAAGCAAATATAATAAAATTGTAGTATGATTAAAAATGATAAAGGGTTAAATAATGAAGTAAAAAGAAAATGGCTGCCACTTTTATAAAAAGGAGCAGCCATTTAAATAGAAGTAAATAAATTAGAAAGCGTAACTGGCTGAGATGTAACCAAATGAATTGACGGTTCCGGTAGAAAGGTTTCTTAGACCCTGTCGGAGCATCTCCTCATTGACTGTTGCATCAAGATTGAAATTCCCGAGCTTGAATCCCATTCCGAGAGTCAGACCTGTTCTGTCGAATCCTGTTTGAACAACTTCATTTTTGGTGGATGAGGTAACAGCAAATTCCCGTTTTACTTTGTTAGTCGAAACCTGGTAACCGATTCTGGCTTTCATCCAATCCGTGAAGTTGAATTCGCCACCAAGGTTCCAGACAGGGAAGAGAAAATCGGTATTTGCGAGTTCAGGAGCTGTTGAGGTCGCCTTTTCTGTCATCGACTGATACATCATCGAAACACCACCGGCAAGAAGAAGACTACCCGAGCGATAATTGATCCCAAGTCCGGCTGTCAGGAGTGAAAAGGGAGTAAGGTCGGTCGAAGTTCCTCCTGCGTCAACTGTACCCGATTCCATGTAATATGAGACATGAGGGACAAAAGAGAAGCCCTTGCCGATATTATGAAAATATCTGGCGCTCATTCCGAGGGTTGTGCCTGAGACTTTGTTCACAACAGCACCTTCGTATTTGGCATTTGCAAAAATCATGTCAACACTCCCTTCAATGGCATTATCCTTTGAAAAATGTTGAATAATGCCGACGCCAAAACCAATATGTGAAGCACTTGCTTTTTGAGCTGTGCCGGAGGCAGGTGTAAAGTCATTTTGTGTGGAAGAGTAGGCGACTCCGAATCCAAGAATTGTTGCATCTGAAAGTGCGTATGCGCCGAGAATTTCCATGTTGTTGTCGAGCTTCACAGCAGAACGGGAGGTGGAACCAATACCATTAAGAGTGGTTACCATTCTGTTTGCAAACGATACATCTGAAATACCAAAACCTTTGTGATCGTTTCTGGCAAGGATTGCACCGACAGTCAGTTTATTGGTGAGAGAGTAATTAAACCCGCCAAACTGACCATCTCCGTCGTTAACGGAAGCTCCGGAGTAGCCGAAACTGCCCCAAAGGAAATTTGAGTAATATTTAGCGAATGCAGGATTGTATCTCATGTTGATCGGATCGACCATGAAATAATTTAAACCGCCTTCACCGCCCATCGAAAATACACGGGCAAAACCGCCGCTTCTTTCAACGGGTACTATGCCGGATTGTGCATTTAATATACCGGCGAACATTGCTATTAAAACAACCATTGATACTGTATGTTTCATTAGATCATCTCCTTTTAAAGCAAAAAAGGCTGCTTTTTTAGAGCAGCCTTTTCAAAAACACAAAAATTAAGCAAAAACATAATTTTTTGGAATAACAACAATTCCCGTTTCAGTTACTGTAAACCGTTGTTTATCTTTTTCAAGATCAAAACCGATTTCGGTTCCCGGCGGAATGTGTACATTCTTGTCAATAATGGCTCTTCTGATTTTTACATTTCTTCCGATGTTACAATTGTTCATGATCATGGAATCAGTCACATAAGAATAGGAGTTGACGCGCACATTGGCTCCGATGATAGATCTCTCGATAAGACCTCCGGAAACGATTGTGCCATCACAGATCAGCGAGTTGAGGGTACGCCCGATTCTCTCACCCCAGTGAGAAACTGTTTTCGCAGGGGGGAACTGATACTGATAAGTACGAAGAGGCCATTCCATATCATAGAGGTTGAACTCAGGTACCACATTAATCAAGTCCATACTCGCTTCGTAGTAACTCTCGATTGTTCCAATGTCTTTCCAGTAAGGTTTGTTTTTCTTGTTCTCATCCACGAATGGATAAGCAACAACATTTAAACCCTGTTTTATCATATAGGGAATTACATCCTGTCCGAAATCGTTGTTTGGAATATTTTTCGATTCCATTTCGATGAGTACTTCTCTCAGGAGTTTGGCATTGAAAACATAGATTCCCATGTTTACATAGGAATAACCGGGATTACCGGGTATTTCAGGCGGGTTATCAGGTTTTTCGATGAAATTCATAACTTTGGAATTTTCGTCGGTTTCCACTATTCCAAATCTGTCAGCTTCTTCTGTAGGAACAGGCATGCAGGAGAGGGAAAGGTCGGCTTTCACATCGTTGTGGTAGATCAGTTGTTTCAAATAATCCATCTTGTAGATATGGTCACCGCTAAGGATCAAAACCCATTTTCCTCTTTTGTCTCCCTGGAAGAGATTCATATTCTGGTAGATGGCGTTTGCGGTGCCAAGATACCAGTCGCTGCTCATCTTTTTCTGAGGTGGAACTGAATAAATGAATTCCCCGAGTTCAGGATTAAAAATACTCCAGGCTTCATAGATGTGCTGATTCAACGAATCAGATTTGTATTGAACGAGGATGTAGATTTTTCTCAAACCGGAGTTGAGGCAGTTTGAAAGTGCAAAATCTATTATTCTGTATTTCCCTCCGAAGGGGACTGCAGGTTTACTTCTGTAGGCTGTAAGTGGAAACAACCGTTGCCCGACACCACCGGCAAGAATCATGGTGATGGTGTCTCTTAAAATTGACGCTCCCGGAATCATAAGCTACTCTTCTTTTTTTGTCATATGTATGTTTGAAATATACTAAAGTAATTCCAAATCATAAAGCATTTTTCTGCCTGATAAGGTATTATTTTTTTGTAAATTTGTATTCAGTATTACAAAGTTTTTAGGATTTCCCCTCATTTCGCTGCTCCATGGCTTTACTACCGGAAAAAAATTACAAAAAAGGAAAAATTGAACAATGCAAATTGGCTTGATCGGATTGCAAAACTCAGGTAAAACCACCCTCTTTAAAACTCTCGCTGAAGGCTCTTCAGGTATTGAATCGAATCGTGCCGTTGTGAAAGTGCCGGATGACAGGCTGGATGAGCTGACAGGGCTTTTCAATCCGAAAAAAGAAGTCCACGCAACCCTTGAAGTTGTGGATATCCCGGGACTTCAGGTTGGTGACGATGAAAAATTAAAAATCACTTCTGATTTTTTAAATAAGGTAAAAAATAATGATCTCCTCCTTCATGTTGTCAGGGAATTTCCAAACGATTCCGTTTCCCACCCTGAAGGAAGAATTGACCCCATAGCTGACATAGCGTTCCTTGAAACAGAATTTTTGTTAACTGATCTCACAATGGTTGAGAACAGGATAGAAAAACTGAAGAAGGAACTGATGAAGACAAAGACGGATAAACTCATGAAAGAAATGAGTATATTCGAAACTTTTAAGGACCACCTTGAAAACGAAAGACCCCTTAGATCGGTTGATATAGAGGAGAACGATCTCAGACTTTTAAGTGGTTTTCAGTTTCTGACATTAAAACCGATGATTATCGGGATCAACTTTTCGGACGAATCGAAAGAGAAAGTCTCCGGTTTGCTCGAAGAAGTGAAGAAGAAATACCCCTCATTTGAACACAATATCGTTCCATTTTTCGCTCAGTTTGAGATGGAACTGTCACAACTTAGTGATGAAGAGGCTGAGGCATTCAAAGAAGACCTCGGCATCACAGAATCAGCCCTCACAAGAATCCTTCGCAGTTCTTACGAACTGCTCGGTTTGCAGTCATTCTTCACAGTGGGTGAGGATGAGTGCAGGGCATGGACCATAAAGAAAGGATATACAGCACAGCAGTCCGCTGGTGTTATCCATTCCGATTTTTTTAATAAATTCATTCGTGCTGAAGTTGTTCACTATACTGACTACATAGCTCATGGATCATTCCCGAAATGTAAAGAAGCGGGAGTGTGGAGACTGGAAGGTAAGGAATATATAGTGAAAGATGGTGATATATTAAATATCAGGCACAGTTAACCAACAGGAGAAAAATTTGTTCGCACTTGACAAGATAAGAAATATAGCAATTATAGCACATGTTGATCATGGTAAGACCACACTTGTAGATTATATATTAAAACAGACCGGAGCCTTCAGAGACAATCAACAGGTTCAGGGGAGAGTAATGGATTCCAACGACATCGAAAGAGAAAGAGGAATCACTATTCTTGCAAAAAATTTGAGCGTATATTACAAAGACTATAAGATAAATATTATCGATACACCCGGGCACGCCGATTTCGGAGGCGAAGTGGAGAGAACACTCCGAATGGTCGATGGTGTTTTGCTTTTGGTGGATGCAGCGGAGGGGCCACTTCCTCAAACTAAATTCGTTCTGAAAAAATCACTTGAACTGGGTCTTAAACCTGTTGTTGTAATCAATAAAATCGACAGGAAAGACGCCAGACCGGATGAGGTACTTAACGAGATTTTCGATCTTTTTGTAGCTCTTGGAGCAAGTGATGAGCAACTCGATTTTGCATATGTCTATGCAATTGCAAAACAGGGTATTGCAAAGGTCAATCTCGAAGATGAATCACAAACACTCGAACCCCTCCTCGATCTGATTCTTAGCAGAATTGCAGTCCCAACTGCTGTAAGGGAAGAGCCATTCAGAATGCTCATCTCCGCAATCGATTACAACGACTATCTCGGCAGAATCGGAATTGGTAAAATTCACTATGGCCAGGTAAAAATCGGTGATCAGATTGTTCATATCACCCGTGAAGGTGAAAAGCAAAACGCTAAAGTGACCAGACTTTACGAATTTGAAAACATTAAAAGAAAAGAAGTCGATTCAGCATACGCCGGTGATATTGTGGCTATTGCCGGTCTCGAAGATCTCGACATCGGTGATACTCTTTGCGATCCTTCAAAGCCGGAAGTAATAGAATCCCTTGCAGTTGAAGAACCGCGAATTACAATGAATTTCATGGTAAATAATTCTCCCTTTGCCGGTCAGGAAGGGAAATATGTTACCACAAGAAACATAAGTGAGAGACTTTCGAAAGAGTTGAAATCGAATGTCGGACTTCGTGTGGAGATGACAGATTCTCCGGATATTTTTAAGGTAAGCGGAAGAGGAGAACTGCACCTTTCAATTCTTATCGAAAACATGAGAAGGGAAGGTTATGAACTTCAGGTAAGCAGACCGGAGGTTATCCTCAAGAAGATACTTGATGTTGTGAGTGAGCCGATAGAGCATGTAATTATCGATGTCCCCGAGGCATTTGTAGGTACTGTTATCGAGAAACTCGGTAAAAGAAAGGGAGAGATGAAAAACATGATCCCGTTCAATGAAAACACAAGACTCGAGTTCTTTATCCCTTCAAGAGGTTTGATTGGCTACAGAAGTGAATTCATGACCGACACTAAAGGAGAAGGAATTCTTCATCATAATTTCCACTCCTATGAACCATATAAAGGTGAAATTCAAAGCAGATCACGCGGCGCGCTCGTCTCCATGGAAACCGGAATGGCAACAGCCTATTCGATAAACAAACTTCAGGAAAGATCTGTGTTTTTTATAGATCCCGGAACGAGAGTCTATGAAGGAATGGTGGTCGGCGAAAACTCCAGAGAAATGGACATGCCGGTAAATGTCACAAGGGCTAAACAGTTGACGAACTTTAGAGCTTCAGGTACTGATGATGCAATAAGACTTGAGCCTGCAAGAATTCTAAGCCTCGAACAGGCTCTTGAATGGATAACCGATGATGAATTCGTTGAGATTACTCCCGCTTCCATTAGAATCAGAAAAAGATATCTTACTGAGATGGACAGAAAAAATGCCCGCCTTGCACAAAGGCAACTTGACAAAGAGAATAACAATCAATAGATTACTATGAACGAAAATTCCGACATCAAAATAGCTAAATCGGGGACTTTTTTCGAAAAATTTCATAAAAGTCCTGCTCCGATGATGATTATTGATCTTCATAAAAAGTGTTTGATTAAAGAGGCGAACAGCTCCTCTGCGGAATTTTTGGGATTGGGGAAGGAAAATGTTGTCGGGAAGGAATTGCCAAGGATATTGCTCGGTGATGAGTATTCCGACGACAGTTGTATTGCAATCAAGTCAAAATTCCTCGCCGGAAGCATTTCACTCGGATTCAAAGACAGCAGCGGAAGGGAAAAATTTGTGGAAATTTTTTCTGTTCCGGTTTTCTATGAAGACAATTACTACGATCTGGTGATGTTGAAGGACCTGACTGCAACCAAAAGAGAGGAAAAACTGCGAAGAGCAACGAACCTCATCTCTGAAGCTGCAAATGTTTCCTTCGATCTTTTCAAGCTGTATGAAAGCGTTCATCACATCGTATCTGATTTGATGCCTGCGAAAAATTTCTTTATGTCACTCGTGGACGAAGAAAAAAAGACGATATCGTTCCCATACTTTGTGGATGAAATAGACTCACCTGACAGACCGGTCTCACTTCCTGAAAGACCTATTGATTCAAAAACATTAACAAGTTATGTTATCAGAAAGGGGATGCCTCTCCTTTTTGGAAGAACTGACTTTGCCAATCTCGAGAGATTAGGGGTTATTGAACTGTACGGCGGAGACTGCGAAGAGTGGATGGGAGTTCCGTTGAAGAACAATGAAGGGAAGATAATCGGTGTTATTGTTGTTCAGAGATATGATGACAGTACAAGAAAATATGATCAGATTGATGTCGATACACTGAACTTTGTCTCCAACCAGATAGCCATGGCTATTGAATTGAAGAAAAAAGAAGAGATTCTTAAAGAAAGTGAAGCCAGATACCGTTCTTTGATCGAAAATCTGAATGATATTATTTACATCTATGATATCAAAGGTAATCTTCGTTATATAAGCCCCGCAGTGGCAAATTACGGATATTCAGTGGATGAATTAACCGGTAAAAACCTGAATCATATTGTCCATCAGGAAGATATGATCAAGTTCAAAAAGCATACTCTTGAGGTTCTGAAGGGTGATGTCCAGCCGATCACAGTACGACTCTATGACAAACAGGGTGAAATCCATTATTTTCATACAATTAACAGTGTTATTGAAGAGGACGGCAAGAAACTGATCAATGGTACTTTGAGCGATATTACCGAGCGGGTGAAGATTGAAGACGAACTGAAAAGCAGTGAACAGAAGCTGATGGAAGCCAATCACGCAAAAGACCGGTTCTTTTCCATCCTTGCCCACGATCTGAAGAGCCCTTTTACGGGCATACTCGGTTTCTCCGAGTTCCTTCTCAATGATATCGCGGATTTGAGTATGGACGAGATCAGTGAATTTGCCGGCAGAATCAACTCCTCAGCAAAAGCCATTCTCGAATTGCTCAACAATCTTTTGGACTGGTCGAGAATTCAGTCGAACAGGTTAAAATTTGTTCCTGATGAAGTGACTGTTTCACACATTCTTTATAAGGTAAATTCTGTTCTAATGCCTCTGACAATTGAAAAGGGGTTGGAACTGATACTGGATCTGGATGATGAGATAAAGGTGATGGCAGATGAAGACATGCTCCAGACGGTTTTTCGGAACCTGATTTCCAACAGTATCAAGTTTACCCCCAGAGGGGGCAGCATTATTGTTTCGGGAGAGTTAGAGGGTGACCGGATTCGATTTTCTGTAAGTGATTCGGGTGTCGGAATGCCCCCCGAGACCGTTGCCAAACTTTTTAAGATAAATGAACTGGTGACCACATCAGGAACTGAGAATGAAAAGGGAACAGGCTTGGGACTTCTACTGTGCTATGAATTTGTGAAGCGACACGGTGGTGTGCTTGATGTCGAGAGTCGTGTTGGCGAAGGAACCACTTTTAGTTTTACAATTCCTTTGGCTTAATTTTCGTTCTTGCTGTGCAACAATTTATGAAGTTTAACGATTTCATAAACCGGACTTCCTTTGGTTACCGGTAACATTTGCCTTGCGTCAACACTTCCATCCTTGAGATAATCAAAAACTTTGATTTCCTTCTTTTTACTGTCGAAATATGAAGCTTTTTTGATAAAATATTTTGCTTCCTTCAAAGATACTGTGTAAATTATCACTTCAGTAAAATATTTCCCGGCAATGCCCGGTAACGATTGTTCAGAGTTGTATTCTGTTTTTACGGGCTGATCAAAAATATCGCTTTTTGCCAATGCAAGGGAAGAGAGGTCGTAGTAGGTAACAGCAAATTTGTTTTTCGACAGTTCTTTCCAAATCTCTTTAACCGGTGTATTTTGAGCGGAAACCGTGAAGCACAAACTGAACAAAAAAAGACAAAATGCCATGAAATTCTTAACAGCCATCGGTTTTAATCTTTCTTATGATAACCGGATAAAAATTTACTCATCATTTCTCAATCTGTAGAGGAAAAAAATGAAAGCTCAAGCGTTCCTTTTTTATATCGTTTTTTCAATTCTCATTAGTGCACAACCCGTGACTTTTGAGATGAAGACATTCGAAAAAGTTTATAATGGCAAAAATGGGAATAAAGATTCTCTTTTTGTGTTTAAAATTACTTACCCTGAATTTACCGGGAAAGATGGTTTCGTTATTAGTGCTACAAAGATGAATGAGAATGTATCCAACCTTACTATGGGTCAAAAGGAGGGAGAAGGTCTCATGGAGCAGTTTAATTCAATGGTTGCTTTTATTTCAGAGGAAGAGGATTCAGCCTGGTTTTTTGGAAACTGGAGTTTCACCACTCAGATTACGCCCGTGATGATTTCGGACGAGATCATGGCCTTCTATTTCTCACATGACGAGTATATGGGTGGAGCGCACCCTAATTATTTTATGGGGGCACTAAACTTCCTGGTGAAGACAGGCGAGGAAATTACCTTCGATCAAATTTTCATTCCCGGAGCAAAGGACGAGTTAAACAGGTTGGGTGAGGTGATAGTCAGGAAAGAAAGGGAAATACCGGCAAATCAGACACTTACCGACTACGGCTACTGGTTTGAGAATGATAAATTTGAACTGAATGAAAATTTTAGCATTTCCCAGGATGCGATAACATTTACTTTCAATCCTTACGAAGTGGGTCCTTATGCACTTGGTCCTACAGATATCAAATTCCCCTGGTCGAGTATTAAACATCTGGTCAGGAAAGACGGACCACTAGCAAAAACAGCAGGAAAATAACGCATTGACAGCCACAATGCTATTTTTTAGCAGGAGAGTATAGCGCATGACAGAGAAGAAAACCAATCGACTTGCAAATGAGAAAAGTCCATATTTGCTTCAACACCGTTTCAACCCGGTTGACTGGTATCCCTGGTGTGATGAAGCCTTCGAAAAGGCGAAAACAGAAGATAAACCCGTTTTTCTATCAATCGGATATTCCACCTGCCACTGGTGCCATGTAATGGAGCATGAGTCGTTTGAGGATGAGGTAGTGGCAAAGATATTAAACGACAGTTTTATCTCCATCAAAGTGGACCGGGAAGAAAGACCTGATATCGATTCAATATATATGGCAGTCTGTCAGATGATAGCCGGAAGTGGTGGCTGGCCTCTAACGGTGGTTCTGCAACCGGATAAAAAGCCATTTTTTGCCGGTACTTATTTCCCGAAAGAGTCCCGCTACGGCAAGACCGGGCTTATCGATCTCCTGAACAAAATAATCGTTTTATGGAAAGAACGAAGGAGCGAAATAAACGCTTCCGCTGCCCAAATTACACAGGCGTTAAATGAAACGCCCGGCAGAAGCGAATCATCAGATATCCCGGTGGAAGTATTTGATACTGCTTTTTCACAGTTCGTCGAAAGATTCGATCCCGTGCATGGAGGATTCGGTTCTTCACCAAAGTTTCCTTCTCCCCACAATTTGATATTCCTTCTTCACTATTTCGTTAATTCCGGAAATCCCAAGGCATTGGAAATGGCAGAAAAGACCCTGATTTCGATGCGATTGGGAGGTATTTACGATCATCTGGGAGACGGATTTCACCGCTACTCGACTGATGATGAATGGAGATTGCCACATTTCGAAAAGATGCTGTATGATCAGGCGATGTTGATTCTGGCTTACGCAGAAGCCCTCAAAATTACCGGCGACAGCTTTTACTCGGTGACAATCGATGGAATTGTAAAATACCTTCTGAATGATATGAAATCGAAAGAGGGAGGATTCTTCAGTGCTGAGGATGCAGACAGTGACGGGGAGGAAGGAAAGTTCTATGTATGGACCATGGAAGAGCTAAAAGAAATTCTTAAAGATGAATTTGACAATTTTGTCCTTTTGTGCGAGATTGATGAAAGAGGAAATTTCATCGACAAGGTAAGAGGCGGATACACCGGAGAAAATGTTATTTTTCTGGCGGAGCCGCTTGAAAAGATGGCTGGTGAACAAGGTGTGGATCCGGATCATTTCTCCTTAAAATTTGAAGAATACAGGGAAAAACTGTTTGCGGTAAGAAATGAGAGAAACCGGCCGTCACTTGATGACAAAATTCTTACTGACTGGAATGGACTTCTGATGGCTGCCCTCGCATCCGCAGGAAGAGTTTCAAAAAAGCATGAATACATTCTGGAAGCTGAGAGAATTCATCTCTTCATAGAAAGAAAAATGGTCACAAACGGACTCCTTTTCCACCGGTACAGAATGGGCGATTTGGCAATTCCTGCTTTTCTTGACGATTTTGCGTTTTATCAGCTCGGTTTAATCGAGTTGTATCGTGCAACTTTCGATGCTATTTATCTCCTTAGAGCAAGGAATTATGTATCCACCATGCTAAATTACTTTTTGGACAGGAAGAACGGCGGCTTTTTTCAGACATCCGAACTTTCAGATGACCTCCCTGCCAGATGGAAGGATGTTTACGATGGGGCGATTCCATCGGGAAATTCGGTTGCCCTTAAAGTCCTGATTGCACTGTATCATTATCTGGGTGAGCCTTCATTCCTGAACCATGCAGAAGATCTGATTGCAACATTTACTAAAAATATCGAACGGGCACCCTTCGCTAATGCATATTTTCTGCATGCCACGGAGCCTCTGATTTACCCTTCATACGAACTTGTGATTACAGGTGAGGCAGATCATCCCGAGATCAGATCTGCTTTGGTTGAATTGGGCAAACCTGCTTACGAAAATGTATTTGTGATACTGAAAGACAGGAAGAACAGCGAAATTCTGGCAGAAATCGCCCCTTTTACCTCGAGCATGAATGTAACAGAAGGCGGGTGTTTCTTCTATCTGTGCAGTAATTCCGTCTGTGAACTGCCTGTTCCGACTGCAAAGGAACTGTTCTTTAAGATGGAAAAATAAAATTGAATATCCGGCCGGTATTCCTGTTTTTAATTATTAACCTTAACAAATGGATCATACATGAGTATTAAAAGAATGTTATTTATCCTGATTTTATCTTTTTCGACAATCATGTCACAGGATACAATAATATTTATGTCTTACAATCTATTAAATTACCCGGGTACCGATGCTTCCACCAGAAACGGCTACTACAAAACCATAACTCAGGCAGTAAAACCTGATATTCTGGTGGTTCAGGAAATAACCTCACAAATCGGAGTTGATGGATTTTTAGTAAATGTCTTGAAGACTTTCTCGCAGAACTATAACAAAGGTGCGTTCCTTGATGGACCTGACAGTGATAATGCGATATTTTATGACAGCACAAAATTTGATTATTTGAGCAATACAGCCTATCCGACTGAGTTAAGAACAATAAACCTCTTTCAGGTGAGGCATAAAGTTACCCTCGATACGCTCTTTATTTTTTCAGTGCACCTTAAGGCCAGTACCGGTGCAACAAATGAAGCACAGCGGGGCAGGGAAGTCGATGTTTTAAGGGGCGTAACCAACAATTATCCGCCCGGAAGAAACTTCCTTGTTTGCGGTGATTTCAATATTTATGGTTCAACAGAGGCAGCATATCAGAAATTAAAAGCAGTTACTGCCGGTACACAAGGGCATTTTATTGATCCGATAGTGATGTCGGGTACATTCAATCAGTCACAGTATGCAATCCACCACACACAATCACCGAGAACCCGCCAGTTTGGTGGCGGTTCGACAGGCGGAATGGACGACCGATTTGATATGATACTTTTTTCACAGGCGATTTCTGATACAGGTGGTATCGAATATGTAAGAAATTCGAACACTGCATACGGAAACGACGGGCAGCATTTTAACGATTCAATCAACCGTCCTCCAAATACGGCGGTAGGTCAGACGATCGCAAATGCAATTCACTATGCATCCGATCATATTCCGGTTTATCAGAAATTTATATTCAAGCAAACTCCTGTGAGTGTTGAGAACGAGGTGATTCCCGGCTCATTTTATGTTGAGAATGCATATCCAAACCCTTTCAATCCTTCAACAACAATCGGTTGGAATCTGCCTTCAACAGGAATGGTTAAATTGTCTTTTTATAATGCGTTAGGACAGCTTGTTTCAACTGAATCTATGGGCATGACGGCTGCCGGCAAGGGAAGTTATATCTGGGATGCAAGCGGATTGTCATCCGGAATATATTTCGCCAGAGTTGAGTTTCTGTCAGAAACCGGAAGCTATTCGCAGTTTGTTAAATTGAATTTGATGAAGTAAAATAAAAAGAGGCTGCCTGATTTAGAAAACCGGGAAGCCTCTTTTTTTTAATGGAAGGGGGGATTATTCGCCGAAGCAGATACCGAGTTCTCTCGCAGTTCTGACTGTATCACCGTTTGGATCCACCAGTCTGAGTTTACCTATGGCTTGCTCAATTGGTATATAAGTCATTCTAGGCGGTGCACTTGCGACCATCACGCCTGAATGACCTTCCTCAAGAGCTCTGACTGCAGCCGCTCCAAATCTGAGGGAGAGGAGTCTGTCGAAAGTAGTCGGGCTTCCGCCTCTCAGTAAATGTCCAAGTATTGCAGTTCTGACTTCTTTTTTAGTGAGATCCTGAAGCTGGACTGCGACTCTTTCAGCGGCGCCACCGAGTCTTTCGGCTTTACCGGCTTCTTTTTCGATAACTGCATAACCGCCATCTTTCGGGAAGGCACCTTCAGCCACAACAACGATTGCATAATCTTTCTCTTCAGTAAAAGAATTGTGAAGATGTTCTGCAACTTTTTTGATGTCATAGGGGATCTCGGGTATGAGAATAACATCTGCAGAGCCTGAAACACCCGAGTTAAGGGCTATCCAACCGGCATATCTTCCCATCACTTCAACTACGAGTATTCTCTTGTGGGCTTTTGCTGTGTAGTGAAGTCTGTCGATACATTCCGTCGCGAAAGATACTGCAGTATCGAAACCGAAAGTAATGCTTGTTCCGTCAAGATCGTTGTCAATTGTTTTAGGAACACCGACAATTCTGACACCTTTTTTAGCAAATTCATTAGCCATCGAAAGGGAGCCGTCACCGCCGATAGCAACCACTGCATCGATATTATTTCTTTTTAATCCATCAACTATTTCATCTGATCTGTCAACCTCGACAACAGTGCCATTGGCGGTTTTCATAGGAAATTTTAACGGATTCCCTCTGTTTGTTGTGCCGAGTATGGTGCCACCCATCGCTGTGATATCTTTCACGAGCTCCGGGGTAAGTCTGATTAATCCATCTCCGTTAGGATAGTGAGCCGGAAGAAAAACGCCGTTGTAGCCGTCTTTTATTCCATATACTTCCCATCCTCTTTTGATTGCAGCCATTGTTACCGCCTTTATAACGGCGTTCAGTCCGGGGGCATCTCCACCACCGGTGTTAACTGCAATTCGTTTTATTTCTCCATTATTCATAATACATTCCTTTTTGGTTCGATTGTCTATTAATCGAATTAATGAGCTTCGTAAAGCCCGATCTTATTCCCGTCAGGATCTTGAATAACAGCATACCAGCCATAAACAGGGATAACAGTTTTATCCTTGAAGATGGATCCGCCATTATTTTTGATCAGTTTTGTTGTATCCTCTATATCGTCAACCAAAATGTGGAATACAGGTGAATCGCCATGTGTAACTTCTTTAACTTTGCGAACACCAATGGTAGTACCCTGACGACTGTTGCAAAGCAGATATCCATTACCAAACTCTTTTAGGTCCCATCCAAACACGGCTTCAAAAAACTTTTTTGATCTTTCAACATCGGTTGCCGGAATTTCAACATGAGCGATAAGGTGATGCGACATAAATAATCTCCAATTTATATTTGTGTAACAATATCTTAAAAAAGATTTTCTAAAATATAATTATACTAAAATTTGCGATTTTTACAGTAGTGATGGAGTGAGAAAAATTGAAATGATGTGATGGAAGGTTAAAAAAGGGAAAGATTCGGGAAGAAAATCGATCGAGAATCTTCCCGTTTCTTTGCTGAAAATGGTTATTCTTCGTTATGAATTTGGAAGGAATGAGTGATAGTCATGGCTTTTTCGTACATCTTGGTGACCCCACAATACTTGGTCTGGGAGAGTTCAATTGCCCGTTCCACATCTGACTCCTTGATTCCCTTACCCTTAAAGATATATTCGATGTTCATCGAAGTGTAAACTTTCGGATGATCATCAGACATTTCTGCTGTGATGTTAATTTCAAAGGATCTGACATCAATTCTTTTTTTCTGAAGAATTGAAACAACATCACTCCCTGTGCATCCAGCGAGAGCGAGTAACATCAATTCTTTTGGACGAATTCCGGCGTTGCTTCCGCCGAAGTCCTCGGGACCATCCATTGTTATCCAGTGATTTGAGTCGGTTTTACCGACAAAACTGATTCCATTTATTTGTTTTACATAAGCTTTTACTTGTGACATGTATTCTCCAATTAAATAATTTCTTTACAGTTGGATAGTAATATTCAAAAAAAGATTCAAATTATTGAATATGCTTTGAAATTTATAAAACAAAAGTGTAAGTTTAACCCTGAAAAATTTGAAATGGAGCTAAAATGCACGCACTGCTTAAAAAAATGAATTTTAAGAGGCTGTCTCGATAGTAAATATCCAGCAGCCTCTTTTTTTATGTCATTTTTCGTTTTTTTTGAATAACACCGGTAATTGTTCATTAACCAAAGTAACTTTTGTGTTTTTTGATCACAAAAAAAGGGTATTAACCCTTTTTTAAGCAAAATTTGGGGTAAATTCGAACATTTTGCCTAATATTATCTTTCTAAAATTGTGAGCAAAAGCTACCAATCCCAACTCTGTCAGCACACCCTTCTTTCCTCGAAGTGTGAACCTCGTAAATCCCATGTTTTGCTTTATGTTTCCGAAGACCGGCTCCACATCTATCTTTCTCCGTCTGTAGAGTTCTGCTCCGGTCTCTGATTCGAGTATCTCTTCCGCCTTCTGTCTTAGTTCTCTCCCTGTATGACTTATTTCTATAATTCTCTCCCCGGCACCTTTGTGACATGCTCCCCGAAGTGGACATCCCTCACAGTTCTTCGCCTTGTACCTGCTCAACTCAAGTGTGTAACCATTTTCTGTCTTTCTGTACCGTTTTCCTGCATAATCCATTCTCTGACCCATCGGACAGATTAAACAATCCTCTTTTTGATTATAGTAAAGATTCTCATGACTGAACGGATACTTGCTTTTTCTTTTCTTCTTTGCATCATAATAATTGTACTTTATTACTCCCTTTATTCCCTCCTTCTGTAGGAACTGATAATTCTCTTCAGACCCATAACCGGCATCCGCAATTAAGTACTCAGGGCTCTCTCCATATTCCTGCTGTATTCCCTTTACTACATCAGGTAATGTCGTTGTGTCACCGGGTTTCTGGAAAATATCATAACTTACCACTAACTGGTTGTTCGTTGCTATCTCTACATTATAACCCGCTTTTAACTGCCCGTTCATCATGTGATCTTCCTTCATCCGCATGAATGTCGCATCTTTAT